>JAKLGB010000064.1 GCA_022710895.1 Bacillota bacterium | reverse complement strand
GGGTGGACGAGGTGTTTCCGCCGCACGTCATGGGAACCAAAGCTTTATCTTCCGAAAATTTTAAGAATCTTGACCATGAAATCCTTTGTCGGGACTACCGCCCCGACGGAAACCACGTCCAAACCGTCGAACTCTACTTCTTTGCAAAATAATAACCGCCGGATCGCGAGGTCCGGCGGTTTTATCATTGGGAAAACGAGCAGGTCACAACAATTCCATTTCGGGCAAAGCCACGAAGCGCGGGCCGGAATACCCGTCCATCGTCACGGTTTCTTTGGACAAACGGAGATTCGCAAGGCACCGGTCGATGTTCCCGCTGAAGGAAAAACCGCTGACCGGACGGGTTTCTTTGCCGTCGAACCAGAGGGCCAAACGAACTTCTCCGCCGATGTAGCCGCTGTACATGTCGATCTGGATTCCCGAAAGGGCGATGATCTCGACATGCGGGGTTTTTCGAAGCGTTTTGATCGGATTTGTCCCGGGTAAAACCGCGGTGGTGTTGTAAATTCCGTTGGGTTTCAAACCCAAATAGCAGGCATACTGATTGGGACCGTAATAGTCTTTGAGAATTCCCTTTTCGACGATGACGGCGGGTTTCAGGATCACTCCGTCCCGATCGAAGGCGTCGGCTTTACAGGCCGGACGCATTCCGATGGTCAACACATCGCCTTTGGGTTCTTTTTGGAGAGTGTCCCCGATCTTTTTATCGGTCATTTGGCGATAAACGGATCCGTAGGAGTAATCCTCGATCAGCGTTTGGAAAAATTCCTTGACGTTCTCGTCCCGCAAAATCACCGGTAGCGTCTTGGCCTCCCCGATCGAACCCGCCGCATTGCGGGCAGCGACCTCTTCCAAAGCGGTCGCCGCATCCCGGCGGATCTGTTTCCAGTCGAGGGAGGGATAAACGAAATGTCGATAGAGCTCGACCTTTTGCTTTTCACCATCAAACGAAGGAATCGCTTCGATTTCCAGTTGATGCAAGGTCTTCGTCAAATCCACACCGCGGGAGTTGAGGGTGCGGAGCGTCGACGTCGTCAAAAACAGTTCCAAGGCGTTGAAGCGTGAATGATCGGTGGAAAGATCGATGAAACCATGGGCCACGCCGTCCAGAAGTTCGAAAGCGTCCCCGGCGGGCGGGGTTTGCCGGAAGCGGCGTTTGGTACCGCCCTCCACCAGTTCGAAATCCTGATTTTTGATGAAAGAAGCCGCGTGAACCGCTTCTTCGATCATCCGATGGCATTCTTTTCCCGGCAATTTGCGGCTCACGGCGAATTGCGAAGAACCCAAATAGGTTTTTTCATTCTCTGCGAACCGATGATAGACCGTCACCTGATATTCCCGTGTTTCTTGGATCCGTCGGGTTTCCAGTTTGTTTAAAACATAAAAGGCCTGTCGGCTGGCGGTCGCGGTCTCCGTGACGAGCCAACCGTCTACGCCCGGATGAGTCTTCAGGGCCGTGAGGAGTGTGCGGATCATCCGATTTTCACCTTCGCTTTCAGGTAGGGGCCGCCGTCGGCGACGCGCACCCATTCTTTATAGCCTTTGCCACAGGAACCGCTGCCGATGACTTTGAAGTCGGAGGAAACGGCGGTGATCGATTTCAAAAGATCGATGACGTGACCGCTCATCACGCAGGGGGAGACGATCTTTCCGGTCAGACGACCGTCGACGATTTCCCGGCCGTAATGGGCGGTGCATTGGATTCCCCAGTTTTTCGGGTCTTCCATGCCGTTGTTGGTGGCCGCCAACAGGTACCCGTGGGCGATGCTACCGATCATGTCCTCCAACCGGTCGGTTCCCGGTTCGAAGAACGTGTTGGTCATCCGGGTGTAGGCTTTGCGCTTGTAGGATTCGCGGCGGCCGTTTCCGGTCGGCTCCGTCCCCAACTGGAGGGCCGAAAGGGCATCGGAAATTCCCCGGCGCAGGATGCCTTTGTCAATGATTTTCGTGTCATGGGCGAGGACGCCGTCGTCGTCGAAGAAATAAGAAGCCACGCTGAAAGCCGAACGGGCTCCGTCGTGCATATGGATGAGCGGGGAAGCCACCGGTTTCCCGACGAACTCTTTCGCTTGGGCGCGGTCTTTCACGAACATGTCCATTTCGACTCCATGGCCAAAGGCTTCATGCGCGATCAGACCGGTGATCGAGGGATCGGTGATCACATCGTAGACCCCGGGTTTGGGAGGGACGGCATCGAGAAGCGACAGGGCGAGGTGGGCGGTCTCGGCCACCGAAGCCTTCAGTTCGCCCAAAATTCCTTCTTGCGAATTGGTTCCGAAACCGTCATAGGCATATTTGGTGACGTCGCCTCGGCGAGCCAAGACAAAAGCCCGGACGCCCGACCAAGTGTAATACTGTTCGAGGTCCTTCTCCGTCGAAAGGAACAATTTGGAGATTTCCGTGGTTTCGATCGCCGTCCGGACATTGACGATTTCGCTGGAGAGCGCGAGGGTCGTCTGAACGTATTGTTTGAGGATGACGATCACTTCGTCGGTGGTCATGACCCGTCCGACGTTTTTGCGGCGGAAACGTTTGGAAAGATGCATTTCCGTCAACGGAGGAACGGTGACGGGAGCGACGGTTCGGGGGGCGGCGGTCAGTTCGGTGACCGCGCGGACGATATCGGGGATCTTCTTCTCCTCGAGTTCGTTGAACGAGTATTCGGAATACAAAGAACCGTCGAACACCTTGACGACGAAACCGGTTTCGGTGATGCCGCTGGGAACCACTGAGGTCGTCGATTTGTCGACGACGATGTTTGTCCCCGCCACGTCCGTGGCAAGGATGCTTACATAGGGATATCGCTCTTTCAGGGTCGAAAGAAGCTGCCGCAAAAGCGGTTTTTTATTGCGCAAATACCGGGAAAACCGGCCGGTCATATCGATCGCCTCCACAAAACATTGTATCACAATTTGCCTTTTGGTCAGCCTATTTTTTTCCCGAATCCCGAAAACGAGGCCCAAACCTTAAAAAAAAGCATTCCGCCAACGGGAATGCCGGTTCATCAATCAGCCGAGCCAATTGAAATGATGGATGGTGATGCCAAGATGAAGGAAAAGGACGAACCCGGCGAAGAGACTGATCAGGAAGTTCCATTCGCCCCAAATCGCCGCGAACAGGATCAAGACGACCGAGAGCCCGGTTCCCCACAGCAACGGACGCAACATCGACTTGACATTCGGGGATCGGAAAACATATTTTCCGTAGACCATGGCGAACAGCGGGTTGCCTACCAAGGTGGGGACGAACAGCGCCATCACGGAAATCTGATAATAGATCCGAGCCCGTTGCAGGGTCAAAGGCGCATGTCCGGGACATACATCCAGATCCAAACAGCCCAATGATCCAAAATAGGGGTCAGCCCAAGCGCGAATCAAAAAAATCAAGAGCAGGTTCCAGCCCAACATCAAAAGGATGCCGACTTCCGGTCGGCGGAAGAAACGGATGAGGACGGGGCGACGGGGGATGTTCTGTTCCATGGGACACCTCCAGTGAACCGCTACAACTTCATTATATCAAAGCCCTTCCCACTGTAAAGGGGACAACGGAAAAGGATTGTCATTTTCCGATGACTTTCCAAAAAAAAGGAGAGGGTTCTCCTCTCCCCGAAGTTCAATCTTTGTTGGGGTCGACCACATCGGCCATTCCCGGGGTTTTTCCCCACGTGGCTTCCGCTTCCGCCACCCAAGCATCGTACCCCTCGGCGGTATCGGGATACTTGGCATAAAGGGCGTTGATCACGTCGCCGTTCTTCATGGCCGATAACAAGGACCCGATCGTCCGAATCCGCACCCGGAAGGTCACCACCCCCCACAACAGTTTCAGAGCCATGGACAGCAGTTCTTTTCCGGAGAGTTCCAATCCCCGGTCTTCCGCCATCGCGGAAAACGATTTGGCGCTGAAAATGATGTCGTGACGGAAGAAATATTCGTTTTCTTTCGGAGAAGTCGCCACCGCGCCCACCAGCGTGGCGAGCATCCCGGCATAGACTTTTCCCTGTCCGATGTAATACTTACGGTTGATCGGCCACAAATTTTCCTTGGTCAACGGTTTTTTCGCCCGGAGGAGTCCGTCGAGGACTTCGATGACCAGATCGGCTTGGACCATCGCCGAAGTCACACCTTCCCCGGCATGCGGTTTGGTCAAGCAGGCGGAATCTCCCATCGCCACGAACCCGTCGGCCACGAAAGAATAGGGGGGCCGTCGATACGGTGTGGTGCCCCGCTCCTCATACTGCAATTCCCGTTCGGGAAGCGGGATCCCCTTTTCAAACCGCGCGTAAATCTTCTGGGCAAAATCGAACCCGAAGTTGGCTCCGACTCCCAAAATCGCTCCATGCGGGTCCGCTTGCGGCGCTTCCCACGTTTTGTAATAGGTCCAAGTCCGGATTTTGCTGACGAAATCGGCTTCATGAAGATACTTCACGTATTTCAAAATGACCTAGAACATGTCTTTGGGACCGATGACGAAATTTTCCACACCGTAGCCGTCCGGGAGCTTGGTGCGAACGACCGACGGAATCCCGGAACAATCGGCGACCAGTTGGGCTTTGATGATCTTCTCTTCGCCGTTTTGGGAGATTTTCGCACCGGTGATCCGTCCCGCCTTGTAAGTGAGGTCGATGAAACGGGTCTCGTATCGATACTCTGCCCCGGCGGAAATCGCCCACCGATTCAGACGAAGAGTGTAGGCATGCATATGCATGCCGATGACAGTGCCGTTTCCCGCTTTGGGGTAGTGACCGAAGGCGGAATAGGCTTCGCTGCCGGTGAATTCGAACGCCAGATCCTCTCCTTGGATCGGCATCGGAAGCCGGAAGCGCGCGAATTCGGGTTTGGCAATGTGGAAAATGTCATACTTCGAACCGATTTTGTTTTGCGGATTTTTGTCGATGACGAGCACCTTGTGCCCCCGGGAAGCCAAGCCTTGGGCCAAATAACTGCCGGTGGTCGAACCCCCGACGATCAGAACATCGTAGTTTTCCATGATTCATTTCCTCCTTGGGGAAAGGTTTTGTCGAATCCACTCCACGGTTTCCTCGGCACCGATCAGACAGCCCGTGATGCCCCCACGGGTTTCGCTTTGGGCACCGACAAAGAACAGGTTATCGACCGGAGTCCGGTGCGGGGGATTCCGAAGATTCCGATCCGGCACCGTTCCTCCGAAAGCCGAATGTCGCAGAAAGGCGATTTCGCGGTAATCGAGTGGGGTGCGGATCAAACGGGTTTTGATATGTTCGGAAAGTCCCGGGAGACGGCGTTCGGCCAAGGCGATCAATTCGTCGGCGCAGGTCTCTTTGATGCTTTCCCAATCTCCCTCTTTCAGCGTGTCGGGGGCGACGGTATAAATGGTTATACAGTGATGCCCCTCGGGAGCCAGTTCGGGGTTGGCTTGGGAAGGAACGTAAATGAGGAATCCTTCCGACCCGTGGTGATAAACGCCTTGTCGGAGATTTCGGATCGCGGCTTCAATATCATATGTCCCGTAGTAATAACACAATGCAGAGGGTTGGTATCGGAGCGGATCGAAATCGACCCCCAGATGAACCATGAAGACCGACTCCATCGGTCGGAAGTTCTCGACGATCGCCTGATATTCCGGGGTTAGGTGGGCATAACCGACCCGTTCGCGGAAAAATTCTTTTCCGCCCCCGCTGCCGATGACGACATCGGCGTCCAATTCTTCACCGGATCCGAGACGGACCCCGACGGCTTTTCCGTTTTCGATCCGAACCGTGTCAACCAACGAAGAGCAGCGAACGGTTCCCCCATGTTCGGAGATGACGCGAGCCAGTTCCGTGACCATGCGGTGAACGGATCCGCGGATGTACCCGAACCCGTTCCGGATTTTCCGACCGTTTTCCGTCAAAGGAATGCGCTTATCGAAGGCGGTTTCGATATTGACAAAAGGAACCATGATTCCCGAAAATTCCGAAGGGGCCACGCAAAAATCGGCCAAGATGCCCAAATACAAGGCTTGAAGTTTGGTATCTCGGAAAAAACGATTCATCAATTCTTGGGCATTCAATGGCATAAGCGGTTTGATGCGCACATAAGCCAAGGCCACGCGAATTCGATCGATCCATGATTTCGGCGAGGCACCGAGTCGGGAAAGCAATAGCATATCGTCATAAAAACGGTAATAGCGGTCGATGCCTTTCTTTTCTTGCGGAAACAAGGTCTTCAGGCGTTCGCGCCGCCAATCAGGGCCTTGATATTCGGCGGGAGCCCACATTTCGTAATCAGGCAGAACGATTCCGCGGTCCTCGCGGACGATTTCCAAGTGGATTCCCGCTTTGGCCAGCACCCGGGCGGCATCTTCGCCGGGAAAAAGGTCCCCCAACAACAGCGGACCCTGTTCCCATCGGAACCCGTCCTTCTCGGCAAGGGCGGTCACCCCGCCGATGTGATCGGCACGTTCGCAAACGGTGACATCCCATCCCTCGAGGGCCAGCAAAGCGGCGCAGGTCAATCCGGAGACTCCGGAACCGACGATCACGGCTTTCATTCTTGGACTGTCCCGTGACCGGATTTCCGTTCGGCCAATTGCCGGGTGACGAGAGCATGCGTTTTCTTATCGATGGGATATCGAAGCAGCATCGGAACGCAAATCAATAACAGAACGGCGGGGATGACGGCGAACATCAGGCGGATTCCCAGGCGGGACAAAGCATCTTGTTCGACCCCATCGACATAACCGAACAGTTTCAAGCCCCAACCGCAGATGGCCGCACCCAAAGCTCCGGTCACTTTTCCCACCATTCCCCACACGCCGTAGTAGATGCCCTCGCGGCGCTCTCCGATCATCAGTTCGTCATACTCGATGACGTCCGGCATCATTGAATGCGGACAGACCCATTGGCTGGAAAAACCGATGCCGGCGACCAAGCAAATGGCATAAATGATCGTGGAAACCTGATGCGGAAGGAAAAACGCCGCAATCAATCCAACGCAAGCGACGACCAATCCCCAAGCGTACGTTTTTGCTTTGCCGATGCGATCGGCAAGCAGTTTGCAGGGAACCAAAAAAAGCGCCAACGTCCCCAGCATCGTCAACATGATCATCGAACCCTGGTCTTCCATCAAGACTTGGTATTTGATGAAATACGCTAACATCGTCGTCACCAAAGTAAACGCCGTCGACATGATGGCGCTGATGATCATGAACTGCCGGAACGGTTTGTTTTTGAACGTGCTCAGCAGAGCCGAAATCGGGGGCATACGCGAGGGTGCTTCTTCGACGACGGACTTGAGATCTTTGGAAAAGGCCGTAATCAAGATCGTCGCCATCGCCAAGATTCCAAAAAAGAGACCGGTCCAGCTCCAGGCGACCGGGGCGGATACGCCAAAGGAAGCCCCGATGATCGTGGCGAGGAGGGTGGTGATTCCCGCTCCGAGGATATATCCGACGACGTTGAAT
>JAKLGB010000063.1 GCA_022710895.1 Bacillota bacterium | reverse complement strand
GCGAATCTTGCGGGTTGAAAAAAACGAAGAAGGAAAAACGTTGGAGCAATTCCTTTCCGTCCGAGTTCCGACGATGGCCAAAGCGATTTTTCTTGCCCATTTACGGCGGGGAGATCTCCTCATCGACGGCCGACCCGCGGACACGGGAAAAGAAGTCCTGCGGACGGGAAATCGGATCGGACTGTCCATCGAGGAAAGGCATTTTGTCCCAAAAGCCAAACCGCAACGACTTCTGCATATCGTTTACGAAGATGAAAAAATGATCGTCGCCGATAAACCCGAGGGGATGCTTTCTCATCCCGACGAAAAACTGAAAGAACCGGATTTGTTGTCGTTGCTCACCCAACAGAAACAAGTCGCCCCGGGCACCTTCGCCCTGATCAACCGTTTGGATTTCAACACCACGGGGTTGATTCTTCTCGGAAAAGATCCCGCTTCGATCCGAGAATTGAACGATGCGGCCTTTAAAAACCAGATTCGCAAGTTCTACCGCTGTCTCGCTTGCGGGTATTGGGATCGGCCGAAAGGGGAATTGCGCGCCTTTCTGTTGAAAGACGAACCGGCAGGGTTGGTCAGAATCAGCGAATCTCCGATGCCAAAAGCCCAGGAAATCATCACCGATTATGAAGTTCTCGCCGAAGGCAACGGCCTTTCCTTGGTTGAAATCGAACTGATGACCGGTAAGACCCATCAGATCCGAGCTCATCTGGCTTCACTCGGGCACCCCATTCTCGGGGATCCCCTTTACGGGAAAGAAGTTCTCAACAAGCGGTACGGGGCGACAAAACAGGCCTTATGGGCTTCGAAACTCGTTTTTTCCATTCCGGATCCGTTGAGCCCATTGTACTATTTGACGGAAAAAACGATTGTTCATGATCAACCACAATGGTTGAAATATCTACAAAAATAAAACGACGTCGCAACGTCGTTTTTTTCATCGAATGAGATTGCCGCGGCATATGACATGCCGGACTTGAAGTTCCCGATCCAGAATCACTATATCCGCGCCCATGCCCGGGTCCAATCGACCGAGAAAACGGTCAACACCCAGAAGCTTGGCGGGCGTCTCCGTCAGCATTTTCACCGCATCTCGGAAAGGAATGCCGATTTTGACCGCATTCCGCACCAGTTGATCGGCGGAGACGACGCTTCCGGCCAGAGTTTCCGTCCCTTTCAAATAGGCCGCTTCCCGAATCTCGAGTTCCATCCGTTCGGATCCGGCTCCGATCGCCGCAGTTCCGGCGGGAGCCCCGGCCGCGCTTAGGGCATCGGTGACCAGCATCATTTTTTCGGCGGTCTTGTTACGATAAGCCCAGAGAAACATATCGGCGGGGACGTGGACCAGATCGCCGATCAGTTCGACATAAACCCGGTCATCCATCAATGCCTTTTCGGCCAATCCCGGGGCCTTTATGCCCAGGTGATCCCCGTAGGAAGACATGGCGTTGAACAAATGGGTGACACTGGTAAATCCGGCGGTGACGGCGCGATCGATTTCTTCGCCCCTGGCCTCCGAATGTCCCATCGAAAACTGAACTCCTTCGGGAACGTGGCGACTCGCCAAAGCGCAGATCCCCGGCCATTCCGGGGCGGCCGTCACTCTCCGAATCAGCGGAAACTCCTGCAGAACCGTTTCAAAAGCCGTCAGTTCCGCGGACTTCACGACGGAAAGGTCGTGGGCTCCCCGCCGTCGCTCTGACAACAACGGTCCTTCCAAATGGGCTCCCAGCAGTCGAACCCGGAGATCGGGATCGGCCATCGCCCGGCGGTGGGCATTCAGAAAAGCTCGTAAGGATTCCACGGTTGCGGAAACGGAGGTGGGACAGAGAGCGGTGGTTCCGTGAAGCAAATGATGTTCGGTGGCCGAACGAAAAGCCTCCGGGGTGGCTTCCATGAAATCATGGCCGCCGCCGCCGTGCAAATGGATGTCGATGAAACCGGGGATGACATACCCGTCCCCCGCATCCAAAACCACATCCCCTTCGGGAAGACGATCCGTTTGTTCGCGGATGAGATCGCCTTCGATGTTCAGGTACGTTGGTGCTTTCTTATCGGCATCCAGCCAAGAGAGACCGTTTCGAATGACGATGCGCATGCCCGAACCCCCTTTCAGAGATGAAAACGTTTCTTGATTTCGGCTTTGATCGATTTGGGGAAGAAAAAGATGATTCCCAGCAGGATGCCCCCCGCCAGTCCAAAGGCTGCCAACGAAGGCCAATCGATACGGATGACATCAAAGAGGCATAACACCGGGGGGACCAAGGAGAAAACGACGATCGTCAACAGGTAAAAAAGATAGTCGCGATAATTGATGCGTTTGATGAGAATGATCACGGAAATGGCGATGTTACAGGCCAAAAGCGACAGCGGGGTGACATAATCGAGGGCCCATCCGCGGTAAGCCTCGGCGGTGTATTCCTGATCGATTACGTTGAGGATGGCGATCAAGATTGTGGTGAGGATCGCCAGCTTAAAGGCGATGTTATGGCGGGAAAGGATCCCCAGACGGATGATGACGAAAACGTAAAGGATGGCCCCGATCGGAATCAAACTCCACAGGCGACCGTCAAAATCGGTAAGATTGACGATGAGGAGCGTGATGATCGATACGACCGTCACGAACAAAACCGCTTTTTTGGTCAATGTTCGGACGGTGCGGATGGGCGGGACGTATTCGGGATAGACTTCCATCCGCGCCAACTCGGATTCCCCTTTCAGAACCTGATGGCACAACGGACAGTACGGTTGATTGGTCCGAACCTCCACATGGCATTTATCACAGTATTTCATCAGTATTCCTCCACATAGTTGCTTTCGATGGTCACATGAATGCCCTTCTCGGTGAAGTGGCGGAAAAACTCCCGTTCGATCGTGGTCTCGACGATCGATCGGGTGAAGGTGATGCGGAACTTGTCGCGGAAGGAAGAAGTCCCGATGTTGATGGTGTTGAAACGGCCGGAATAAACGGCTACGGAGACATTGTCGATGTAAGGTTCCATCGATTCGGGAAAATCAATCTTTCCCAAATTGGAAAAACTCAAGGTGTTGAGCAAAAGACCCATTTTTTTATATCCGATCCGCAATGCGAATTTTTTTAAGAAATAAGGGGTGATGCGCAGGAAAAAATTCTTTTCAAAAGAGACGTTTTCGCTCATTTTCCGAATCAATTCTTTGGGTTGAAGGCCAAAAGCAAATTGTTTTTTCGTTTCTTCAAGAATTTCATCGAAGGTAATGTCCGCGCGGTTCATGACCATCCCCGATTTGACGAAGTTGGCGAAATTGCGAAGCGTATTGGAGGGGAAATGCTTTCGAAGGTTGACCGGGACAAAAATCTTGACGGGCTTTTGGTTTTCCTTCAGGTGTTCGCGGTATTTGATTTGAGTGAGATAGATGATGTACATCAAAAGCGCGGTGAGGTACTCGGTGACGCTGGCTTGATGATTCCGGGCCAAAGCAATCATTTCCGCCGTCGAAATCGTTCCGGAAATCAACCCGATGTTTCCGTCTTCGATCGGGGTTCCTTTGACGAGAAAAGCCCGTTCTTCTTTGACGTGTCGATGGTTCTGGGGATCATAATAGGTCAGATTGCTATCTTCATACTCTTCTTTCGTCGGTAAGCTGTCCCGCGTCAAAATCATATTGTCGGGGGTGACACGGCACCCTTTTAGGGTGAGATACTCGTAGACGATGGTTTTGATCAGGGCAAAAGCCCCGCCGCCGTCGGCGAGCGAATGGAACATTTCCAAAACGATCAGCCGAGCGCGATAGTAGATTTGGAAGAGATAACCGTTATTGTCACGGGGATCGAGGGGGCCGCAGACCTTGTGGGTCAAAGGACGGACCGTGAAGGGACGTTGATTATAGTCGAGATAATTCCAAAAGAGCCCGCTTTTCAAACGGACTTTGAACATCGGATAACGTTCGAGAGCGGCGTCGACGGCCAACTGTAAAAAATCTTTATCGACGTCTTCGGTCATCTCGATTTGCACGCGGAACGTGTTGGTTTCGCGTTCCGTCGAGATGGCGGGAAAGATTTTCGCGGCATTGTCGAGCCGGAACCAATCGTTGGCGGATGGGACTTTTCCGTGAGCCATGGGATTCCTCCGAAAAGGCGGATACGAACAAATGAATTCTTTCGTATCACATATTATACCACAGCCACGTCTTCTGACAAGGAAGCAAGAAAGGGTTTCTGCCTTTTCTGAAAAAAAAGCGACGCTGCTAGACGTCGCTTTAGGAGTGCGGTAAATTGTCGGTTGCGGACCACACGGAGTTTTTCCCGCTCCGTTTGGCCCGGTAAAGGTTTTCGTCGGCGATGCGGATCAGTGTTTCGGGGGAGTCCAGCTCCGCCATTTGTTGGGTGGCCACGCCGATGCTGACGGAAAGATTTTTGGAAACCGATTCATTGGAATCGAAGTAAATCAATTCGAGTCTTCCGACGGTCTCTTTGATCAACTCGGCGATTTCGATGGCTTCTCGTTCGTCGGTCTCGGGCATGAGGACAACGAATTCTTCTCCTCCGTATCGGGCGATGGTGAATCGATCGGAAGGAATCGCCGACCGAATGGCCAAGGCGATTTTGGTCAAGATTTTATCGCCTTGTAAATGACCGTAGTTGTCGTTGTACATTTTGAAATTGTCGATATCGATCATCAAGAGCGATGTCATCTTACGGGTCTGAGCGGGGTTATTCCATAACTTCAGCAACGAAGCGTCGAAACTGCGGCGATTGAAAATCTGGGTCAGGTCGTCAAAGAAACTCAAACGCAGGATTTCTTTCCGCGATTCTTCCAAACGCAGATCCGTCAGATGCCGGAGAAATTCCAGAGTACCGCATACGACGGCGAAGATTCCGTGGGCGGCAACGAAAAACCATCGGGGAAAAGCGGGATTTTCCGGTAAATGGAGCCAATCGGCCAAAGGGGAAAGATACAGAACGGCGAGAAACGTGAATGTTCCGCTCAGGAACGTCACGGCCCAGCGCAACCGCAGGAACATCATCGACAGACTGGGGATGACGGCCAGCCATAAGAGCGTGGTCAGGTTGTCACTGCCGAAAAATAAAGCATAAAGGAGCACCAAAACCGAAGAAATCCCCATCAAGCCGGTAGCGACGGTTTCTAGCGACTTCTTTCCGAACAAGGTCATGCTCGTCAGAACAAAGCCGAAATAGAAAACCATCACGCCCCCGTATAACGCATCACCGGAAAGAAAATTGATGAGGGCCATCAGCACGGCGATCACCGACAAAACAACCGACAGCATCCGTTTCTGGAAGATCTGGCGGGATTCGTCTTGATGATACAAGTTGGACACATATTGTTTCAATTTTCCGAAATATCGGCTGAACACTTTATCGCCCCGTTCTTCATGAAGGAAAAGTCAATCGAACAGCATCATCTTCATTATTTTATCCACCGAAAAGGAAATTGTCAAGATGCCGGGTTTTTTCAAGAAAAGATCGGACATATCCTGACTTAAATCCAAGCCTCGACAGCGAAAAAACCGCCAAAAAAGCCATAAATGCGATATAATGGGACTATCTGAATGAATGTGAGGTTTCGAGAAATGATGAAAACTTATGAACGTTTTTTGGAATATGTCGCATATGACACTCAATCCCGTGCGGATGCCGATGCCTATCCTTCAACGGAAAAACAATGGTTGCTGGCCAAACGGTTGTCGGCGGATTTGCGGGAGATGGGAATATCCGCGGATGTCGATGCTTTCGGCTATGTAATCGGAAGACTCCCGGGAAATGTTCCCGGCGCTCCGCGGATGGCTTTGATCGCTCACATGGATACCTCCCCCGACGCCAGCGGGACGAATGTCCGGCCGCGTTGGGTCCGTCGTTATGACGGGGGCCCCATCGTGTTGCGGGCGGAAACCGGAATGGTATTGTCCCCATCGCAGTTTCCGTCTTTGAAGAAACATGTCGGACATGATTTGATCGTCACGGACGGAACCACGTTATTGGGGGCGGACGACAAAGCGGGGGTCGCGGAAATCATGACGATCGCCGCGGAACTCGCGGCGGACCCGAAGATTCCTCATGGCGATCTAGTGTTCGTCTTCACTCCCGACGAGGAAGTCGGAAGCGGAACCGATCATCTGGATTTGGCCAAGGTTCCTGCCGATTTCGCCTATACTCTCGATGGATCGGATGCCGGAGAAATCGCTTATGAAAACTTCAACGCCGCCGCGGCCACGGTGACCATTTTCGGAAAATCGGTTCATCCCGGAAGCGCCAAAAACCGGATGGTCAACGCCTTGATGGTCGCCATGGAGATGGATTCGCTGCTTCCCGATTTCGAACGTCCGGAAATCACCGAAAAGTACGAAGGCTTCCACCATTTACACGGGATGGAAGGAAACTGTGAAAAGACCGTCATGAAATACCTGATCCGCAATCATGACCAAGCGACGTTCCAACGGCAGAAACAGGACTTTATCGTCGCCAGAGATTTTTTGAACGCCAAATACGGTTATGAAATTTGCCATATAGACATAAAGGATTCGTATTTCAACATGCGGGAAAAGATCGAACCGGTGATGCACATCGTCGATATCGCGGTGGAAGCCATCCGCGAAACCGGGTTGGAGCCGTTGATCGAACCCATCCGCGGGGGAACCGACGGCGCCCGTTTGACTTTTCTCGGACTTCCTTGTCCGAACCTGGGCACCGGCGGATACAATTTCCACGGGCCTTACGAATATGTGTCGGTCCAAGAGATGGATCAGTCCGTAGAAGTTCTTCGCCGAATCATCGCCAAAGTCGCCAAAACAAAATAAAAAAGACGCAATAAGCGTCTCATGAAATGAACCTTTATCGACGTTCTTTTCCATTCCGGGCATTTTGCCCGGTTTTTATTTGTGATAGGGGAGATTCGCCATCAGGGTCAAAGCCCGATAGACCTGTTCGATCAGCATCACACGGGCCAACTGATGGGGGAAGGTCATCGGCGAAAAGGAAAGGGCTTTTTGCGAACGGGCTTTCACCGCAGATGACAATCCCAGCGATCCGCCGATCACAAAACAGATTTTCGAAGCCCCATACGTGGCCAACTCCGCCAAATAATCGGCGAATTCCGGGCTTGACATCGGTTTCCCGGCGATTTCCAAGGTAATCACATGGGCATCCTTGGGAATTCTCGTCAGGATTTTTTTTCCTTCGGTTTCCAAGACCGTCAGTTTCTCTTTCTCCGAAGGATTCTCGGGGATCCGCTGGTCTTCAATCTCGATCCACTCGGTCTTGGCCAGTTTCGAAAGGCGTTTTTCGTATTCGGCGACGGCTTCGATCCAATGCGTTTCCTTCAATTTTCCCACCACGAGAAACACCAGGGCGATCATAGGGGTTTCCTCTTGGCGCGCGGATGGGATTTGTCATAGATTTCCTTCAGCTTTTCTTTGGACACTTTGGTGTAGATTTGCGTCGTGGAGAGACTCGCGTGTCCCAGCAGTTCCTGGACCGTTCGAAGATCGACTCCCCGGTTCAGCAGATGGGTGGCGAAAGAATGGCGGAAGGTATGCGGCGACATTTGTAAGTTCGAAGCTTGTTTTCCCAATTCACGGTCCAAAATATCGCGAACGCCGCGAT
>JAKLGB010000062.1 GCA_022710895.1 Bacillota bacterium | reverse complement strand
AAAAAAGGAAAACCAGACCAGTCCCGCAGCGTATCGACCGTAATCGTAGGAAAGATGAAAACCATCCCGGGTCAAGCGGCTTCCCCCTCTTTGGGGATCGAACTCAGGAAAAGTGCGAAGTCGTTCGATGGTCGAACCGACGGGGATCACCGGCAGACGATGGCGCTTCGCCATCGCATCCACGGTTCTTTTGATTTCCCGAAACATGAGTTTTCGGTCCCTTTGATACAGAGCGAATCCACCATGGTCGGAATCGAACTCATAAGCCCAAGTCTGATGGAAAGCGATCGAAGCTCCCGGAACCATTTTTTGGATGTATCGGATCAATTCGCTCAAGTAGGGTTCATATGTTTCCGGGAGACCGGCATGGTGACTGACCTGCTGAAGGGTGATCCAATCCCAAGGCTCGGCGAGGAGCGCTTGATCGATCGATACCATTTTTATGGCTTCCCCGTTTTCTTGGTATTCATAAACGACTTCCCCGTTTCGGACATTCTCCCAATGGCGCTCGAGACTGCAACCGCCGATGAAGGCGTTGCGAACCAACCAATCGAGGCCCGCCGAACGGGCGATCGGTTCGAGGAAGGTCGTTGCGTCTTGGGAAAAGCTGTTGCCGATGGCCAAAATCCGCATCATGGAAGATCCTCCGAGAAGACGAGATACATTGTGTTCATTATAATCTATGATAATGTAATAGACAATACTTTGTCGGAAAAAACGCGAGGGCATCCGCCTGCAAAAATTATCGGTTCATTTTTTGAAAAAATGCCGTGGGTCATCTTGAAAACCCGGAGGAAAAGTGATAACTTAAAGAAGAATACAAGGAGAACCATTCCGAGAAAGGGGATCACTCCATGAAAAAACCGGTCATCATCGTTTTAGCTTCTATCGGCGTCCTTATCCTCACCCTAGGCATCATCCTGATTTCCGGATACAACAAACTCGTTTCCTACGATGAAAAAATCGGCTACGAGTACTCCATCATCGACAGTCGCTTGGAAATGCGGTATAACACCTTGACCCAGTTGGCCAACGCCATCAACGGGTTCCAAGCCCATGAACAAGCCTATTTCGAAGCGATCACCAATGCCCGGGCCGCATATGCCGCAGCCAAGGCAAACAATGACCTCGAAGGAATGATTGCCGCGGATAACCTCTCCTCGATCGCGATGGCTGATTTGCTGGCGCTGTTCGAAGACAACGAACCCCTCCAGGCCATGGAAGCCTATGAGGATTTCAACGATGCCGTTTGGGGCATCGAATCCGCCCTCTCGGAAGCTCGGCGCCAATATAACTATTCTGTCATGGATTATAACAAACTGGTCCGTCAATTCCCCGGTGTTCTCTACAAATCGATGTTTAACTTTCCTGCTTCCCAAGAGTATTGGAAACCTGCCGAAGGCACGACCCAGATTCCGGACATTACTTTCGGTGGAAATACCGGAGAATGAAACGCCTTGGTCCCATCCTTGCGGTCTTCCTGTTGACCGCGGGTCTTTGGGGGTGCCGTCCGGCTTCCAACATTCCCGATCCGACCCGGGAATTCTACTGTAACGACTTCGCCGACGCGTTTCCCGCCGCCGTTCGGGCGACCATCGTGGCCGAGGGAAAACGTCTCTACGAAGAAACTTCCGAGGATGAAACGATCAGCGGCATTCAAATCGTTTTTGCGACCTTTGCCGTGGAAACCGCTGAGGACATCGCGTCTTATAATCTTTCCGACATCTATAATCAATGGGAAATCGGTACCGATGATATGGGGATTCTCGTCGTCTATTTCTACCTAGGCGACCCCGATAAACCCGAGACCCTCGAATTGGAAGAAGTCCGGATCGAAGTCGGGTTCGCGATGGAAACGTATCTGCCTCCGTGGGACATGGGCGATATCCTCGATGAAACCATCATGGCCGACGAAAGCGAAGCCATCGGCACCGCCCATCTGCTATATGAATTGCTCACCGTGATGTATGTCGATATTTTCGGATATGAGGCGTTCAATTACGATCTGGATGTTTACCAAGAATATTTGGACAATTACGATCCCTACAGTGATTATGAAGGTTTGTGGGGATGGATTCTGTATGTGGTCATGTCTCCCTATTCCGGATGGTGGGAAAAAGGACTCTTGGTCCTGCTGGGTCTGTCGGTTTTCGGCATCGGCGGGGGTTTGGTCAAAACCGTGGGCGGCGGAGGCCGCAGCGGCGGATTGGGAATACGCCGGAGAAGATGATTTTTACAAGTGCAAAATAATCTTTTGGTAGGCCTTCGGAGCGGATCCGAAGGCCTTTTTTTGAAGCGGTTCCGAAAAAACTTGCTAATCGTAGGAATTTGGATTATCCTAAAAACGGATGCTTTGAAACGGAGGGACGACGATGAAAGAATTGCTGCTGGAAAAGAAGAAGAGTTTCATCCAATACGTGTTTGCGTGTTTCTTTTTCGTCGTTTCCGATGTTCTCCAAGCGTTTGTGTTCGCAATGATCTTCCAAACGATCGAAAACGGAACGCTCGAATATTTCCGGTGGACCGTTTGGGCTTGCATCGGCTATATCGTTTTGAGCGGGGCGTTGTTTCTCACTTCGCGGATGCTCCGGATCGCCTTCATGCGCGACGTCCTCCTTTCGGTCCGGATCCGCGCTTTTGACAAGATCCTCAACATGTCCTACAAAACGTTTCACAAGAAATCCCGCGACGTGTACCTTTCCAACCTCACCAATGACATCAATACCTTTGAAAACACCTTTTTCATTTCCTTGTTGAATTTTATCCTTCCCTGCGGAACCTTCATCGCGATCATGACGATTTTGATGATCGTTCAGTGGCAAGTCGGATTGATCATATTTGCCGTATCCCTCCTCGTTTTGGGAATCTCCAAATTGTTCGAGGATCGAACGGTCAAACTTCAGGAACAGAAGTCGACGGAGAACGAAAAGTTCACCGTCAACGTCGCCAATACGTTTACGGGTCTGGAAATCCTCAAACTGAACAACATCGAACGGCAATTCCTGGTGCGTTCGAAAACCCAGATCGAACACTTGGAAAAAACCAAACGGAAGTTTTCCTTTTTCACGGCTTTGCAAAATCACACCAACGAAGCCATCGGCGCGACGGTGATGTTTGGACTCTTGCTTTTTCTGATGTACAGCCCCGGAAATCCCGTGGGTTTCGGCCGGATCGCCCTCATCGTCCAACTTTCGGGTTCGGCGGTTTTCCCGATGGTGCGGATGCTGCCGCTCTTGAACGTCATCAAATCCTCGGCCACGCTGTATACCAAAATCACGAAACCCGAAGAAGCCACCGAAGAGGAATCCGCCCGTCCCAACCCTTATTGTTTTACCAAACAATTGACTGTCAAGGGACTGCATTTTTCCTACGAACAAAAAGAAGTGTTCCGCCACCTGGATTTCACCATCCAGAAGGGTAAGAAATACTTGATCAAAGGTCCCAGCGGGGCGGGAAAATCGACGCTTCTGAAACTGTTGTCGATGGCCTATGACGATTATCAGGGATCCATCACTCTGGACGGGGTCGATCTGAAGACGATCCAGACCAAATCCTTCAATGAAAACACCTCGTTTGTCTACCAAGACGTCTTTCTGTTTGAAGCTTCGCTTTTGGACAACATCACTTTGTTCAAACCGACGGATCCAAAATGGGTAAAGTGGGCCATCGAAAAGGCCGGACTTTCCGAATTTCTTGAACGTCAGGAATCGGGATTGGATACGATGATCTCCGAAAACGGAAAGAACCTCTCCGGGGGTGAACGTCAACGGATTTCGATCGCTCGTGCCCTGTGCAAGCGGGCGGACATCCTTTTCACGGATGAAGCTTCCTCTTCGTTGAACGAAGAACTCGGACGTGCGGTCGAAGAAACGATCCTCGGGCTGGAGGCCACCGTGGTGGCCATCAGCCATCGGTATTACGAAGGTCTGAGCGAAAAATACGATTTTGTCTTGGAACTGAAAGACGGATATGTCAACCAATACCCCGCCGCGGAGTATTTCCAAGGGGGTGAGGGCAAATGAAACGCAAAATCGTTTATTTCGATCGTTTTATAACCGTTTTGTTGCCGATGATCCTCACCGCTTGGCTAGCCTTCAAAATGTCCTTTGCGATGATGGACGTCATCAATGCCGCCATCGCCCAGGACTGGGCTTTGTTCTGGGACAAAGCGGTGTGGATGATTGTCTATGTGGTTGCCTTGTTCCCGGCCAATGTTTTGACAGCCTATGCCAAAACCGCGTTTACGAAAACCGCCCTCACGCGGATGAAAAACGATTATGTCGAGGCCGTGTTCGGGAAGGATATCGCCGAATTTCAGAAAGAAAACAACGCCGCTTACGTTTCGGCCCTCACGAACGATTTCGCCATCATCGAAACCGATTATGTCGAGCAAATCATCGTTTTGATTCAAGCCCTCGTCAATTTCGCCACCGGAATCATCATCTATTCCCTCATCAATCCCATCATTTTGTTGGTGGGAATCGGCATCATGCTCGTGAACGGGCTGTTATCGACCTTGATCGAACACCCGGTCAAAAAACACAATACCGAACGGAGCGGCTTGTTCGCCGGATATAACTCGTTCTTGAAAGAAGTCCTTTCCGCCTTCGGGATCATCAAAAACAATGGGTTGGAACCGCGGATCCGCGAGACCTTCTATGACAAAAGTCGATCCGTTCAGCAGAAGAAATATGTCATCGACCGGTTGATGAGTTTCGTTTTCGTCGGACAGAATACCTTGGGTAGTACCGTGGTCATCGGGCTGTTCCTCTTGGTCGCCCGAATGACGATGACGGGGGCCGTCACGTTCGCCGGAGTCGTCGTCATCGTCAACAACATCGACAAACTGATCGGACCGATCTACTCCGCCGCCGAAGCCTTCCCCAAAATCCGGTCGGTGAAAGCGATCTTTGCCCGCATTGCCCAGTCTTTGGCGTCGAAGAACCGCCGCGAAGAAACTCTTGACCTCCCCCGGTTTGAGGAAGCGATCACCTTCGAAAAAGTCAAATTCGCCTATGAAGACGACCAAGTGGTCCTCGACGGTGTCGACCTGCGCTTGGAAAAAGGTCGAAAGTATCTGATCATCGGTCCTTCGGGGGGCGGCAAATCGACGGTCCTGCGCCTGTTGCGTAAATATTTCGACGCCACCGAAGGTTTGATCGCCATCGACGGAAAACCCCTGCGCGACATCAAGAAAAAGGATTATTTCGCCCGGATCGCCAACATCGAACAATCGGTATTTCTGTTCGAGGACACCTTGCGCAATAACTTGACCTTGTTTAAAGAGTACAGCGACACGGAAATCGCCCAAGCGATTCGGCAAGCGGGTTTGACGGACTTTGTCGATAGCAACCCGGAAAAACTCGACTACATGATTTTCGATAACGGTAAAAACGTTTCCGGCGGTGAAAAGAGTCGCATCGCCATTGCCCGCGCCTTGTTGAACAAAGCCGACATCCTGCTGTTGGACGAAGCCTTCGCCACCTTGGATTACGACCGGGCGAAGGAAATCGAAACCACCATTCTCCATCTTCCCGACGTCACGGTCATCAATGTCAGCCATGTCGTGATCGCCGAGAACAAATCCAAATACGACGGGGTCATCGTCGTTCGTAACAAAGCGGCCGTGATGACACCGAAGAAGACCGCGAAATCCCCCGCTTGATCCTCCTTTGTTTCAGGGAAAGCTTTTCTATAAGGAGGAATGTATCATGAATGAGCCCTCGGATCCCTGCATCACGATCACCATTCCGAGCCACTTGATCGTCGAAGTTCTCGAGCACCCGGAACCGTATGGGGATGCCATCGTCGTCCTTCGCAACGGCCTGTGGACGGACGCATGGCATCAAGACAGCGGATGGTTCACGATCACCAATGATGAGGTCCTGATCGCCTATCTTGTTAGCGAAGGGGCCGGGCAAAGAACATGAAGACGGCGCATCCCGAATCGCATAAAAACGGGATGCGCCGCTCCTTTTTGCGGTTCAGACTCCGAATTTGTAATTTTTGTGAATTTTTGGCACTCAAATCTTGACAGTGCCAACAAGATGAGTATAATAGAGTTAGCACTTAAATGTAATGAGTGCCAAATATCATTGACAAGAAGGAGTGTTTTTATGTTGAAACCATTGCATGACAACGTGGTTCTGAAGAAAGAAAAAGCCGAAAAGAAGACCGCAAGCGGAATCATTCTCGCGGGCGATGCCAAAGAGCAGCCCAGTTTTGCGACCGTGACCGCCGTGGGCGAAGGCGCCCGCGTCGACGGAAAGCTCATCCCGATGAGCGTCAAGGTCGGAGACAAGGTCGTTTATAAGAAATATTCCGCCACGGAATTCAAAGTGGAAGAGGAAGAATATCTCGTCATTTCCGAAAAAGATATTCTTGCCGTACTTGAATAAGGAGGAACCATCATGGCCAAAGAAATCCGTTTTTCCAAAGATGCAAGAACCTCGATGCTGAAAGGCGTGGACATCCTCGCCGATACCGTCAAAGTGACGATGGGCCCCAAGGGCCGCAACGTCGTCATGGACAAAGGCTACGGATCGCCGCTCATCGCCAATGACGGCGTGACGATTGCCAAAGAAATCGAACTCGCCGACGCATTCGAAAACATGGGCGCCAAGCTCGTTTACGAAGCTGCCAGCAAGACCAACGACGTCGCCGGCGACGGCACCACCACCGCCACCGTCCTCACCCAATCGATGATCCACAAGGGCATCGCCGCCATCGACAAAGGCGCCAACCCCGTCCTGATGAAAGAAGGCATCGATCTCGCCGCCCGCGAAGTTTCCAAACGTCTGTTGGATAAATCGCACAAAGTCGAATCGACCACCGACATCGCCAGCGTCGCCACCGTTTCTTCCGGATCTCCGGAAATCGGCCGCATCATCGCCGAAGCGATGGAAAAGGTCGGTAACGAAGGTGTCATCAGTGTCGACGAATCCAAAGGATTCGACACCACCCTTGAAGTCGTCGAAGGCTTGCAATACGACAAAGGCTACATTTCTCCGTACATGGTGACCGATCGCGAAAAGATGGAAGTCGTCTTGGAAAACGCGCTCGTCCTCGTCACCGATCAGAAGATCTCCAACATCAAAGACGTCCTTCCCCTCTTGGAACAAGTCGTTCAAGCCAACAAACCGTTGTTGATCATCGCCGATGACATCGAAAACGAAGTCCTCTCGACCCTCATCGTCAACAAGCTCCGCGGCACCTTCAACGTCGTCGCCACCAAAGCCCCCGGCTTCGGCGACGGACAAAAAGAAACCCTCTCCGACATCGCCTGCCTGACCGGCGCAACCTTCGTCGCCAAAGATCTGAACATGGAACTCAAAGAAGTCAAGATGAACCAGCTCGGCGTCGTCAAGAAAGCCATCGTCGCCAAAGACAACACCACGCTGATCGACGGCAACGGCGATCCGAAAGAACTGAAAGAACGGGTTTCCGAAATCCGCAAGCACGTGGAGAAGTCGACCTCCGAATATGACAAGAAACGTCTGTCCGAACGGTTGGCAAAATTGACCAACGGCGTGGCGGTCCTCAAAGTCGGGGCCATGACCGAAACCGAACTGAAAGAAAAGAAACTGAAGATCGAAGACGCCTTGAAC
>JAKLGB010000061.1 GCA_022710895.1 Bacillota bacterium | reverse complement strand
AAAAAAGATGCCAATCCATAACGATTGACATCTCTTTCGGTTTTTATTTCGTGTCCACTAAATGGGGTTCACTTTAACGACCCCGTTTTTTCGTATCAAAAAACCGTCCGGTTGGACGGTTTATTTGACGGGGTCATCGGGTTTCGGGGTCAAAGCTTCAGGGTCCGGGGCATCGGAGTCCGGGTTGATTTGAACATAGATTCCCCGGTAGTCTTCCTTGGTATCAAGATCCGTTTTCCGAAGGGAAGACCGACGCGGAACGGTGCCGCGTTCGGCATAGGCTTCGGCTTGCCGGAAACCGTCGGTACGACGGGAACGGACAGTCATCGCTCATCATCTTCTTTCCCCATCATTATAGTCTCTCCGCCGCGTTTTGACAAGCGGTCGAGGGGGTTGTTTTTTTCGAGAAAATTGACATCCCGCGCAATTGGGGTATAATGAAAGAGACTTCCGACATCCGAGGGGGGAACATCCCATGGAACATGACGTTTTGAAACTGAACCATTACTCGGTGGAAAAAATCGATTTCCACCTAAACAAGAATTTCAATCCCAAAGCCACTCCGACCATCAGTCTGAACCCCGATTTTCGCCGCAATATCCGGAAGATCGACGAAAACAAGGCCTTGGTGGAATTGACCGTCATCATCCAGACGAAAGAAGTTCAGCTGCCTTTCTATCTGGAAGTGACCATCGGTGGGTTATTCACCCTCGAACATTGGGAAGAAAGCGAGAATACCCTCAACCTGATGAAAAACCAAACGATCGCCATCTTGTTTCCGCTGATCCGATCGCTGGTCACCGTCGTCACCGCCAATTCCAACATTCCCCCGTTGATGTTGCCATTGCTCGATGTGGCGGCATTGTTTGAAGAATCGGAGAAACGCAAGAAATTCGACATTCATGTGCAATGAATTCCCGCCAAGCCCTCTTCGGCTTGGTTTTTCTTTCTTTCGGAGCCACTTTCGCGGATTAGATCTCCGAAAATCCTTTTCTACCCTTGCAGGTTTTCTCACGACGCGATAGGATAAAATCGGAGGGGATGTCGATGAAACACAATCCCGTACGTCTCACCGCGGCGATTTCTTTAGGCATCGCCTTGGCCGCGGGTATCCTCACGTTCATCTATCAAGGCTGGTATTTTTTGATCCGAGCGGCGATTCTTTTGCCCATATTGCTGCTCGGACTCTTTCGTCCGCGGTTTCACCGTCCCGTCCGCATCGGCTTGGGATTCCTGGGATTCCTGGTTTTCGGAGGGATGATCCTCGTGTGGACGGTGTACCCGATCCGGCGAGCCGTCGAAACCCTCGGATGGGATCCCGGGTGGGGAGAACCATTGCTGACGGGGCTGCTGATCGGTTTGCTGGGGGTCGTCGGATTGGGATTCGTGGTTACGGCCGCCCGCCGTTGGCAGGCATCGCGGTGGTTTCCGATTCCTTGGGGACTGCTGATGGTTTTCTTGTCATCGCAAACGATTCTGCACCTTCTGATATGGAAAGAGACCATCGGCGTCGAATTTGTCAGTTTCCTCGCCTATTTCTTTGCTTTATGGCCTTTGGCCATCGATTTACAGAGGCCGATCAAGGCTTGAAGGGCGGAATTCGGCGCGGAAATCCGCCTTTTTGTCGGCTTTCGTTCGGTTGGGTATTGAGTTAAAAGCGCTTTCATAGTATAATACTTTTGGATGGGATCGAGGTATCGATCCGTGAAGTAAGACCCAAAAACATTTCGCTTTGGATTCGTTCTCCCGAACCGTTTTTTTTATGTTCAGGGAAATACAAGGAGCGATTTCCACCGAACACATCCGACCGCGAAAGTGGTTTTTTTCCGTCGCGACCGTACTCAAGGCATCCCTCAATCTGCAGAAGATTGAAAAAAATATGAAGAAGAGGCGAAAAAAATTGTTTAAAAGTGCTTACCTGCAACGCGTGTACGCCGAAGTGTCCCAGCGATACAAGGATCAACCCGAGTTTCTGCAAGCCGTCGAAGAGTTTTTCGACGCGATGGACGTCCTCGTCGAAAAAGAACCTAACATCGAAAAGTATTCGATCATGGAACGGATCGTCGAACCCGAACGCATCATCCGCTTCCGCGTCGTCTGGACCGACGATTCCGGCAAGATCCAGGTCAACCGCGCGATGCGCGTTCAGTTCAACTCGGCGATCGGACCGTACAAAGGCGGCATCCGCTTCGCTCCGAACGTCAACGAATCAATTTGCAAATTCCTTGGCTTTGAACAAACTTTCAAGAACAGTCTGACCGGTCTCCCGATGGGCGGCGCCAAAGGCGGAGCCGACTTCGATCCGACCGGAAAGAGCGATCAGGAAATCATGACGTTCTGCCAATCCTTCATGTCCGAACTGTATGCGCACGTCGGACCGAACTATGACGTTCCCGCCGGCGATTTCGGCGTCGGTGCCCGCGAGATCGGTTATATGTTTGGTTTTTACAAGAAAATCGTCAATCAGTGGAACGGTGTTTTCACCTCCAAAGGCATCGCCTCGGGCGGATCTTTGGGTCGTTCGGAAGCCACCGGTTACGGAGTTTGCTATTTCGCCCAGGAAATGCTCCGGGCTTATCGCAACGACACGTTCCAAGGTAAACGCGTCATCATCTCCGGCGCAGGAAAAGTCGGCTGGATGGCCGCGCAAAAAGCGACCGAACTCGGCGCGAAAGTCGTCGCCATGTCGGATATCAAAGGCGTCATCCACGATGAAAACGGCATCGATCTCGGCCTGATCCTGCGATTGCAGAAGCAGAGTCCCGCGGTCATGGATCAATATCGTCAGACCCATCCCGAAGCCATCTTCAACCCCGATCCCAAATCGATTTGGACGATTCCCTGCGACATCGCCATGCCCTGCGCGACGCAGAACGAAATCTATTTGCCCAGCGCCGAAGCGCTGGTCAAGAACGGCTGCTGGATGGTCGTTGAAGGCGCGAACATGCCGACGACCCTCGATGCCACCCGTTACTTTGTCGACAAAGGCATCCTCTTCGCCCCCGGCAAAGCCGCGAACGCCGGCGGTGTGGCCGTTTCCGGATTGGAAATGTCCCAAAACGCGATGCACCTCAACTGGACTTTCGAAGAAGTTGATGCCAAGTTGAAACAGATCATGGCCGGCATTTTCAAGAAAGCCGACGAAGCTTCGATGAAATACACCGGAACCCATAATCTCGTCATCGGCGCCAACATCGCCGGATTCATGAAAGTCTACCAAGCGATGCTCGAACAAGGCACGCTCTGAGGTTTTACGGTTCATGAGCGCGTTCGTTCCCGCCCGCATCCTCTTGCCCGCTCCCGGAATCGACTACACCCGGTGGGCGGTCATCGCCTGTGACCAATTCACGAGCGAACCCGAATATTGGGATGCCCTCGACCGACAGGTCGGGGGCTCCCCTTCCACGCTCCGTCTGATTTTGCCGGAAGCCTATCTGGACCGCGATCACGATCAAGCGATCGCCGGAATCAACCGCACGATGGCCGAGTACCTCCGAAACCACCTCCTTTCCGAGGCTGGTGTGGGCATGGTCCTCGTCGAACGTCAAACCCCGTTCGTGCCGCGGCGCTTGGGCTTGGTGTTGGCGGTCGATTTGGAAGCCTATTCCTATCAGCTGGGTTCGCACCCGCAGATCCGCGCCACCGAACAGACCGTCGCCGCGCGGATTCCCCCCCGTGTCAAAATCCGCGAACACGCGCCGATCGAGTTGCCCCATGTGTTGCTGCTGATCAACGATCCCGAAACGAAAATCATCGAAAATCTTCATGCCCGCCGGGAATCGCTCCGGAAACTCTATGATTTCGAATTGAATATGGGCGGTGGACATCTCCGCGGTTGGCTCATCGAAGAAACCGAAGCGGTTCTTGAAAAATTCGAGTCTTTGATTTCCCCGGCTTTTTCTAAACGCCATTACGGGGATCCTCAAGCCGGTCTTTTGGCTCTCGTCGGCGACGGAAACCATTCGCTCGCTTCCGCCAAGGCGCATTGGGACAACGTCAAAAAGACGCTTTCTCCGCAAAGCCAGGTAGACCATCCTGCCCGCTATGCTTTGGTCGAAGTGGAAAATCTTTATGACGAAGGCCTGCGGTTTGAACCGATCCATCGCGTCGTTTTTCGACCTAAAGACGATTTTATTCCCGGGTTGATGTCTTTGGCCGGCGGTGATTATCCCGCTCACGTGTACTCGAAACGGTTGGGTTCCGTTCCGTTTGCTTTGCCCAAAGTGGCACCTGAAGCCATCAAAAAGGTCCAAGAGTATATTGATGTCTATGTTAAATCCCATCCGGGATGTGAAGTCGATTATGTCCACGGAATCGATCACCTCCATTCCGTCTGCGACAAGAATCCCGATGCCGTCGGGATCAGCCTTCCCCCTTTGGCGAAGGCCGATTTGTTCCCGTATGTGCTCCAACACGGCGTCCTGCCCCGCAAATCGTTCTCGATGGGCGAAGCGGTGGAAAAACGCTATTACTGCGAAAGCAAAATCATCACCAAATAAAAGAAACAAGAAGGGAGATCATCACCATGCATCGTGTTTTCAATTTCTCCGCCGGACCGGCGATGTTGCCCGTCCCGGTGCTGCTCGAAGCGCAGAAAGACATGCTTGACTACAAAGGCTCCGGCATGTCAGTCATGGAAATGAGCCACCGTTCCAAAGTGTACGACCAGATTATCGTCGAGGCCGAAGCCGACCTCCGCAAACTGCTCAACGTTCCCGCCAATTACAAAATCCTCTTCGTCCAAGGCGGCGGGACCCAGCAGTTCGCCATGGTGCCCATGAACCTGATGAAGAACAAAAAGGCCGATTACATCATCTCCGGCCACTGGTCGAAAAAAGCTTTCGAAGAAGCCCAGATGTACGGACAGGCAACGGCGATCGCCACCTCTTCGGACAAAAAATTCACTTACGTTCCCGCCGTGAAACACCTGAACATCACCCCGGATGCCGATTATGTCTACATGTGCCAAAACGAGACCATCCATGGAAACACCATGTGGGAGATTCCCGACACCCAAGGCAAACTGCTGGTATCCGACTCCTCGTCCTGCTTCCTTTCCGAACCGCTCGACGTTTCCCGTTTCGGCCTGATTTTTGCCGGAGCCCAGAAAAACGTCGGCCCCGCGGGCGTCACGATCGTCATCATCCGCGAAGATCTTTTGACCGATGAAGTGTTTCCCGGAACCCCGACCTTGATGCGCTACAAGATCCATGCCGAAAACAATTCGATGTACAACACCCCGCCCTGCTACGCCATCTACATCTGCGGCCTGGTGTTCAAATGGTTGCTTTCGATCGGCGGATTGGAAGAAATGAAGAAGATGAACGAGAAAAAAGCCGGATATCTCTATGACTATCTCGATCACTCCCGCCTGTTCAAAGGCCTGGTGGAGAAAAAAGACCGTTCTTTGATGAACGTCACCTTCAAAACTCCGAGCGAAGAGATGGACGACAAGTTCGTCAAAGAAGCGAAAGCCGCCGGCTTCGATAATCTGAAAGGCCACCGTTCTTTAGGTGGATTACGCGCCTCGATCTACAACGCCATGCCCTACGAAGGCGTCGTCGCCCTCGTCGATTTCATGAAGCAGTTCGAAGCGAAAAACCTGTAGGAGGCCGATGATGAAAATCCATTGCCTGAACAACATTTCCCCGATCGGGTTGGCCACGCTGCCTCCGCAGCATTCCGTGACCCCCAACCTTCAGGAAGCCGACGCCATCCTCGTCCGCAGTGCGAACATGCTGGAGATGACCCTTCCCGTTTCGGTCCTGGCCATCGCCCGGGCCGGCGCCGGCGTCAATAACATCCCCCTCGACAAATGCGCCGATGCGGGCATTGTCGTCTTCAACACTCCCGGGGCGAATGCGAACGGGGTCAAGGAATTGGTGATCGCCGGCATGCTTTTGGCGTGCCGCGACATTCACAACGGGATTCGTTGGGTGGAAGAAAACAAAGGCGATCCCGACATCGCCAAGACCGTCGAAAAGGCCAAGGCCGCGTTCGGCGGCACGGAAATTCTCGGAAAAACCCTTGGTGTGATCGGCCTGGGCGCCATCGGCGTCCTGGTCGCCAACGCCGCCGTCGGCCTGGGAATGCGCGTTTTGGGTGCGGATCCTTTCCTCACCGAAGAGAACCGGAAACGTCTGGATTCCGCGGTCGTCCTCACCGACAACGCCACGATTTATGCCCAAAGCGACTTCATCACTCTCCATGTCCCCGCGCTTCCCGAAACCAAAGGCATGATCAATGCCGCGGTGTTCGCCCAAATGAAACCGACCGCCGTCCTGTTGAACTTCGCCCGCGACATTTTAGTTCATGACGACGATTTGAAAACGGCGTTGGCCGAGGGAAAACTGCGGTTGTACGTCACCGATTTCCCCAATCCCAAAACCGCCAACATGGCCAAAGTAATCGCCATCCCGCATCTGGGGGCGTCGACGGAAGAATCGGAAGACAACTGCGCGGTCATGGCCGTCCGGCAACTCGTCGATTTCGTCGACAACGGCAACATCGTCAACTCGGTCAATTTTCCCGCGCTCAACCAAGGAATCCCCGTCTGCGAAGGCCGGATCCTGGTTCTCTTCAAGAACGCTCCCGATCTGGCCGATGGCGTCCAAAAAGTGTTCGCCGACCTCAAGGCCGATCATTCCATCCGTTTGGAAAGCATGGTCCAAAAGACCAAGGGAGCTTACGGAGCGATGCTCTTGGATCTGAGCGTTCCCGCCCGTTTCTCGATTCAACAACGGCTCCTCGGACTCCCCGGGGTAACCGCCGTCCGCATGATCAAATAATCCCTTTTCCGCCAAGACCTCCCGTCTCGGGGGGTCTTTTGGCGGAATAGATGCATACATCCCGTTCGGGAAGAGATTTTTCTTGCATTTTCGAAGGGTAAAATGATAAAATAGAAAAGAGATTTGAATGGAGGATTTGTATGAGAACGTTAGTCATTTTGAAATGCTCCGAATGCAAGAGCGAAAACTATACGATGACGAAGAACAAGAAACTGCATCCGGACCGTCAGGACATCAAAAAATACTGCCCGCAATGCCAAAAAGAAACCATCCACAAAGAAAAGAAATAACTTCATTGATTTGAAGTTTTTTTCTTTTTTTGGCATTTTCAGATAAAAAAACAACGGTTTCTGTGAAAACGTGATTAACAAGCGAATAACAAGGCATCTTCAATATAAAGGCATTTTTCCTCAGAAAAGTGCTTTTTTTACAAATGAAAACCATATGTCTAAAAACCGATTCCTTTTTCAGATGCAGTTAAACCGCAAAAAAAACAAAAATTTTATTTTATGCGTTTTAAACCGCAAAAGTATTTACATTCGTTGGGGAAGTGCTATAATGAAGGCAGAGGTGGACACGATGCTCAAAATGAGGGAAAAATACCTGAATACATTGATTAAATATAAAAACTCGGAATTTGTGAAAGTCATTACGGGTGTACGTCGGGCAGGAAAATCCTTTCTTTTGCATTTGTTTTGTAAACACTTGTCTGAAAGTGGAATTCCAGAAAGGAATATCATCTACATCAATTTTGAACATTTTGATTCCGAATCCTTAAAAACCGCCCAAGCGTTGAACGAATATCTGAAAACCAAGGTATCCGGATCCGAAAAGACCTATTTTTTGTTTGATGAAATTCAAGAGGTTGAAGAATGGCAGAAAGTGATCAACGGATTGCGTGTGGCATATGATTCGGATATTTACATAACGGGATCAAACGCCTCCTTATTATCCGGTGAA
>JAKLGB010000060.1 GCA_022710895.1 Bacillota bacterium | reverse complement strand
CAGCAAAACCTTCCTCATGAACACAAATTGCCAACGAAATTTATGTTCTGTTTTTACTGGATTGAGGTTGGTATGGCCACGATAAAAGAAGACAAACTGATTCTAGATGTCTATGAAAAAGATTTGATTGGCATGATTGATATAAGCGTTGCCGTGGATTTGATAACGGAATACCTCATAAACCGCAACTCAGCACTGGAGGGTTCCTCCAGACAAGAGTGTAAATAGCATAAACCTCTATAAATGGCCATTTTTAGGGGGGGGGTGCTACAAAATTCTCCAGGGGGTGTTGTAAAAAACGCAGGGGTGCTACAAATTTCGATGGGGTGCTAATTTGTATCAATATTAGTAGCCTTACACATATTGAAAGCATAGGTTTGATACAAATGTATCAGACCTTTTTTCTTTGCAGAAAGGGAGATTTTTCCCTATCTGCCAATTTCCAAATCACTTTTTTGAACCAAAATCGGAGTTTTTTCTGTCCAACCTTATTATCGCGGCCTAACCTTTTAGTATACGTCAAATATCTACACGACTAAATTATAAAGAATGGTCAAAAAGACTCATCGCAAAAAAACACCCACTTGCGCTGATGCGAAAGTGGGTGCTTTTGTGTGCGGGGTGAAATCCGTCGGTGGCGGAAATTGGCGGATTTTCACGGGTTTCGGAACGATTTGATGATGTTCGGAGAATAGGGAAGAAGATCCTCCAGGGGCTTTTTGCCGATGTGGTCGAGAACGTGCTCCAGATAGCGCGAGACGTTCAGGTCGTTGATTCTCGCCGTGCGGATGATCGAAAACAGAAGCGTGCTGTACCGCGCCCCGTCATACGATCCCGCGGTCATGAACACTTTCCGGTTGATGACGAACGGTTTCACCGCGCGTTCGGCGATGTTGTTGGAGATTTCCACATATCCCGAAGAAAGATAGGTCGATAGATCCGGCCACACCTTTTTCGTGTAGTCGACCGCCTGTTCGATCGCCGAACCCGGTTTGTAGATGTGGTCAAAAATCAGCGCTTCCAGCTCCTTGAGAATCTTGGGATGGTCTTCGTTCCGCCGTTTCCGAATCTCGCTCGGGAGAAGCTTTTTTTCCCGATAGAGAGATTCGGAATGAAACAGCTTGCCAATGACCGTTAAGATCTTGAACGCGTGCCCTTCCTGCTTCTTCGCTTCCGGCAGCGCCTTCACGATGTCCATGAAGCGCCGCCTGACATGCGCAAAGCACCTTTGCAGCCGGATCTTCGGATTCGCCTTCTGAAGTTTCGTGTATCCCGCGTAATCGTCGCACACGATCACGCCCTCGTAGTCTTTCAGCCATTTTGCCGTCTGATCGATCGATCGGGACTCGTGAAAGTCGTAAATGGCGATCTGCGCGTCATAATAACTGCTCGTATACACATAAACATAACTCTTTTTGCGTCCCTTGTCTTCCAAGGGGCGCTTCGATACGCTCAGCGTCGTTTCGTCTGCGTAGATGACCTTCGTGCTCGTATGCAGTAAGTCGGACTTCATCCGCTCATACAGCGGCCGCAGGAGACTCGCCGTTTTCGCCATGTACGTCGCCAGGTTCTGTTTCGCGATCGCGATCTGCAGCGTCTCGTTGATGTGCCGGCTCAGATGTTCGAACGGGATCCCCAACTCATATTTATGATAAGCGACGTACGCCGCGAACGAAGGCGTGAGGATACTGCCTGGGAAGGTTGCCTTCGAAAGCGGATAATACAAGGTGTTGTTTTGATCATTGCACCGCGGGCACTTCAGGCTCTGCTTGATGATCTTCGTCACTTTTAGCGTCGCCGGGATCGCTTCCACCACATAGCGAACCTTTTCACTGGCCACCGCCAAGGCTTCGCCACAGATCGGGCAATCGCTGAAATCCGGCTTTTCGTACACGACTTCCGTCACGTGCCGTTCGAAATCGTAGGTCGAAAAATGCGGCGATTTCGCTTTCCGGACTTTCGTTTCGCGGAGAACCTGCTCCGTCTCATTGAGAACGGTCGGCTGGATTACTTCCGTCTTCGGAAGGAACGTCTTGATCCGCTCGATCTGATATTTTTCCGTCACGTTCGCTTTTTCTTTCAGGAGTTCGTTCAATTTCTTGTTCAAGTCGAAAAGGAGACTTTTTTGCGTCTCGTTTTCGTCTCTCAAGATTTGATTTTCTTGACGCAACCGTTCGATTTCTTGTAACGCTTCGTGGAGGTCCATACGGATAGTATATCACATGTTTTTTACTTTTACTATATATTTTATATATAGTAACTTATTCTTTTCAGTACCCGATTTCCTTGTTTTTCGCTTCGAGTACCTTCAGCCCTTTCAATATCGCCTTCATATCCGCCACCCGATACCCTTTTCCCTGCTCGAGTTCCGGCCACTGGTATTTCAGATAACTCATCGTATTGATCAGGAGCCACGTGCCGTATTCGTTCTCATAATAGATTTTGATCGTCTTCCGGTCTTTCGCGCAGAACACGAACAGCGTGTTCATCATCGCGATCGGCGAGAAATTGCACCCCAGAAGTATTTGAAGCTTATGCATCCCCGCCCGCATGTCGATCGTCTGTCCATAGAAGTAGATCTTTTTCACCTCTCTATAATCGATCATGAATCAGCTCCACGATCCGCAGCGCCTGCGCCAGCGACGTCGTGATCTTCATCTGTTTTGTTTCGATCACCACGATCGAATGATCGAATCGGCTGAAATGGCTCGATGTCTTCGTCACCTCGTCGTCTCGCAACACGTTCATTTTGACATTTTCTTCATCGATCAACGTCCCTGGTTCTTCATCGACGGTATCGATCCGGATGAAGTCCCCTTGCAGGTTCTGATACGCTCCGACCCAATCTTTGAACGTGCTTCGGTTGTATCCTTCCTTCCTTGCGAACTCGCTCGCGCTCATTCCCGACGCCCGGTATTTCTTCACCGCGTCCAGCCGCTCCCGATCCGTATAATGTTCCCCCATCTTGGTTCCCTCCCACGATGATGACCTCACTCAAGATTATCAAAAAACACCCTGATTGAATAGAGTGTTAATATTTGACGTATACGATTATTTTATTTGCGTGAAAGGAAAATTTATGAAAAACAAAAGTTTACCTTGTGTATAAGGAAAAATATGATAATATATAAGTGGGGGCGCTATTATGATAATTAGGGAAAAGTACTTAGAAAAACTGGTTAACTTTAAAGACACAGAATTCATAAAAGTACTATCGGGCGTAAGGCGTTCGGGAAAATCATTTCTACTCCAAATGTATCAGAATTATTTGATATCTCACCAAATAGACATCAACCAGATTGTGTTTATCAATTTTGAACATCCAGACAATTTCAATCTATTGGATTCAGACCAATTATTCCAACATTTGAAGATGGTGGTCGATCCTAACCGAAAAACCTATTTTCTGTTTGACGAAATCCAAGAGGTTCATAATTGGCAGAAGTTGGTAAATGGACTAAGAGTTGCATTTGATTCGGATATCTATATTACTGGTTCAAATGCGAGTTTGTTATCCGGAGAACTATCATCGGTTTTGGCGGGCAGATACGTTGAAATCAATGTTTTGCCATTATCGTTTGTTGAATACAAAACCTTTAGGAACGATCATAACATTCAATCAGACAACGACTCATTATTTCAAGACTATATAAAATACGGCGGATTCCCTTCGGTTGCCCTGATCGAAAACGAAGCATTGATCATGGACATTTTGAAAGGCATCTACAACAGCATTATCCTGAAAGATGTGAGCTTAAGAGGAAACATCAAAGATCAAGAGCTTTTATTTCGAGTGGTTAATTATTTAATGGGCAATATCGGACAGCCCATCTCAAGCAACAAAATATCCAATTATTTGATTTCCGGCGGCAGGAATGTCAGTTCTGATACCATCGAAAAATACTTAAAATTACTTGAGGACTCATTCGCTTTTTATAAAGCTCAAAGGTATGATATCAGGGGGAAAGAACGATTAAAAACATTAGGCAAATATTATGTTTCTGATATTGGACTGAGAAATAACGTCTTGGGAAGATTCAATATGGACATGGGATCTCAAATCGAAAACCTTGTTTATTTGCACCTGTTGCGAAAGGGGTACCAGGTGTTTGTGGGAAAGCTTGATGCTCAAGAGATTGATTTCGTTTGTTTCAAACCGAAAGAAGTGAAATACGTTCAGGTGACATACGAGTTGCCCAAAAACAGTAATAGAGAATTTAACTCGATGATACGAATCCCAGATAATTATGAGAGGATAATCATTACTATGAACAAAATGGATGTTGGTAATTACTTGGGAATCAATGTTATTCACTTGTTTGATTTTTTGCTCGACTAGAGGGGCCAAACCAACCGGTTGTTTTTGCTTGTCCGTCATGATTCTTTTTCACCAAACCGGCACGTGACGGCCGTTCCATTCTTTACTTCAGTGTAGGTAACGACTGAAAATCCATGTGTCCCAGTTCAATTCGGGCCAGGACCACCATTTTGAGAGCAAAAAAGCCCTTTACGGAGTACTTTTTTTCAAACAACCAGAACACAGATTGACAAACCTTGAAAGCAATGGTAAACCGATAAGTGAATATCCAACGCCATTTTTTGTGAAAGTCGGTGAAATTTGTGAAAAAAGCCACCGTTCTGATTCTCCTTGCCATTTTTGTCCTGTGTTTTTCGGGTTGTGTCGCACAATATGGAGTTCGCAAAATCAGTCTTCTTAAATCGGATGAAGTCATCAGCCTCCTTTCTGGGGAAGTCACGACCGAGGAATCTCCTTCTGCTGTGCTACTGACAAGTTCAGACGAACCGTGGGAAGCATACCTGGCGGGAGAAAAGGGAATCAAAACAGACGGAAAAAAGCATCTTTTGGACGATCCGATTGTCCAAGTATTGCCCAAATTGATTTTTACGACATTGGGGACCCACACCTATATCGGATCAGAATGGGGGTATTACGTTCATACGACCGTTTACGAGTCGGGTCTCAACAACGTTGATGTTTTCCTTTTTGACATTGAAAACGATTATCATCATTCTACCGGGTACTATACCTTAAAACTCAACCCGATTCTGGAATACCAATACCGTTGCATTCTAGACTATAAGGATGCCGAAAATCCGGATGATCCCGCTCGGGTTCTGATCGTCAATGACGGCGAAAAAAGCCTGAACCGCTATTTCCTTAGCAATGTCGCGTTGACCTTTGGGGCGGAGTCGGCAAACATCCGAAACCTTCCCATTTTCGCTGATCACATCGAATTCGTTTCTTTTTACTTTGATGGAAAAATTGTTGGCGGTTCGGGAGAAGAGGGGTATTTACTGTCCGCCGTCCCCAATCGCTCACTCGATTCTCAAAAAACCATGTGGTGGGCGGGGACGATGGGATCTGAGAATGGGGATCCAACAACCAAAGCAGACCTTTCCATCCCGGACTCCCTCAGTTCCCACGAATTTTACTTTGATGAATGGCTCACCTCGATCACCTTGCGTCCTTTTGGAATTCAAAGCGTTGCGAATGGAGCGGCGGTTTGGGCGCCAATGACGAAAGACCATTTGTACTTCCCCGGACAAGCAAAGCCCATCGAAGGGGAAATCGAACCGATCGAGTACACCGTCGGCGAGATTGTTCCAACGGCTTTAGTTTTCGGAATGGGGTTTGAATCCCAAATCCAGTTATATTTAAACACCACCCGGCTACTGCCTCAGATTGTAAATGGTTCCGATGAACCGTTTTCGATCTTTGTCACCAACGAGATCGTCATTGAAACTGCGCTTTCTTTGGACATTCTTTATCAGGGTAAAGATGACAAACTGGTTGTGGTCGCCTCCGCAGAATACCGATCGCAAAGCGAAACCGCTTCGGTAGAAACCATGAGGTTATTCGAAACCGTTAGTGTGTCCATCAGAACCCCGGGAGCGTTCGACTGCTTTCCGCTTTATGTGGAATCGGATGGAACTTACTTGCTGCTAAACGGTGGGGCCGAAGATGGGTTGACCGTTGATCTCTACGACACCAACCAAAATCTGATTGTCCATGTCGAGGACGGTTCCGAAGAAGTATCTCTTGAAGCCTCGAAACTGTACTGGGTCGTGGCGAAATTCCAAGACCCGGATCAAATCGGAGAATTTCAACCCCTTGCCCTCTGGCCGATCTAATCCGCCTTACCCGAAATGGGACAAGTGCGAAAACCAGTCGTTCATGCCATAACCCGATCCGGTCTTTTGACCGGGTCTTTTTTGTTTATGTCCGTTCCTTCTCAAATGCGAAAAAATGTGGTATATTTGTTTTGATTGACATACTGTTGCTTCTTGGTAAGTCTGTTGGGAAGGATGAGAAGACAAATCATGAAAAAACACCTGAAGAACCCCCGCTTGATTGACTGTTTTGTGGCCAAGAACGCCACCGTCATCGGAGATGTCATCATTGACCAGGAATCCTCGATTTGGTATCACGCCGTGGTCCGGGGAGACGAAGCTCCCATCCGCATCGGAAAAGCAACGAACATTCAAGATAACTGCACTTTGCACTGTAGCGAAAAGTATCCCATGACCATCGGAGATGGAGTAACCGTCGGCCACAACGCCGTTCTGCATGGTTGCACGATTGGGAACAACGTCCTGATCGGAATGGGCGCAATTGTATTAAATGGGGCGGTCATCGGCGACGATTGTATCGTGGGAGCGGGAGCGTTGATCACGGAAAACAAAGTCTTGGAACCGGGCACCATCGCATATGGCCTTCCCGCAAAACCCATGGGAAATGTTTCCGCTGCCGATATCGAAACCAACCGAAACAACGCCTTGATGTATATCGAGTTTGCCAAAGAACACTTTGGAAGTCCCATGCCGCTTGCCCCCAAAAAGCTGTGAACGAATGACGGAAACCGCAAGGTTTCTGTTTTTTGTTCCCCGCCGGGGGCGGGGATGATATAATGAAAACTAATGGAAGTGATCACCATGGACATCTGCCGGGAGAATTATCCACTGTTTTTGGGATTCGGAACCGTTTTCTGCGAAGTTCGGGATTTTTTATTCCGGATTCAGGAAGAAAAAGACGCTTCTCCTAACTTTCCTTGGGGAAGATGGGAGTGGATGTTTTCTCTTCCGTATCTGGAAACCAATCGCTTGGATCAAATCGGTATTTGGCGTTCCGGAACCCGGATCGTCGGGTTGGCGACCTATGAGAGTCACTTCGGAGACACCTATTTTTGTCTGGACCCCGAGTTCTCTTTTTTGCAAAAAGAAATGCTGGAATATTCCCTCGACAAAATGAGCGGACCGAAAGGGCCCCATTTTTGTTTCCCGACGTTGATGCCGGATTCCAAGAACTCGCCCGCGGCCAAGGACTCGCCCCCACGGAATGGAAAGAACACGTCTCGGTCCTCGACATCAAAGAAAACCTTTCCTACACCCTTCCCGCCGGATTCTCCATCCTGCACTTGAGCGATCGCTTCGACCTCTGCGAGTATAACCGTGTCTTGCACCGCGGGTTTAATCACCCCGGAGAAGAAAGCAACGATCGGGACACGATCCTGTCGCGCCTTGCCAGTCTGTCCGGTCCGGATGTTCGTCTTGAACTGAATACCGCGGTCGTTTCGCCCGAAGGCCACTTTGTTTCCTATTGTGGGATGTGGCATATTCCGGGTTCGAAGTATTGCCTGGTCGAACCCGTCGCCACCGATCCTGCCTTTCGAAACCTGGGACTCGGTAAAGCGGCGGTTCACGAAGGGGTCAAACAATGTGGCCTCAGCGGGGCAATCCGCGCTTTCGTCGGTTCGGATCAAGCCTTTTATTACCGAATCGGTTTCCGCCCCTATAGTACCGAAACGTTCTGGGAGAAACCGAACACCCTTGAATGATTGCGAGAAAAATCTTTCCCCGGAGGTTGATTATGCGAATCCATGTTTATCCAATTTTGTCTGCTTTACATGATTCCAAGACGATCGACGATCAAACCTATGCCTTGCTCCAGAAGTTGAAGGATCACGGCGATTTTGAGATTGCGGTCACT
>JAKLGB010000006.1 GCA_022710895.1 Bacillota bacterium | reverse complement strand
CCTACCCTGAAATCGCAAAATTGGCCGCTCACCACCGGGATTATTCCGGCCACGTCGACGTGACCGATCAACGGTTCCTTTCCCCGGTTTCGATGACCGAAGCGATCAAGGGATTCCTCCGGGAAACCCATCAACCCGAACCGGCGAATCTGGGCGAATTGTATTTTTGCTTGTATCGCTCGTTGGCGATGGAGTATGCGAAAACCCTCCGCCAACTGGAAGACTTGCGGCAACGACCGATATCCGCCCTCAACATCATCGGGGGAGGGTCGCAAAACGCCCTTCTGAACGAGTTGACCGAACAAACTACCCACAAGAAAATCATTGCCGGACCCGTGGAAGCCACGGCGCTCGGCAATGTGTTGGCGCAAATGATCGCCTCCCGAGAAGTGGAAGACATTGCCCACGCCCGGGTTTTGGCGGAAGCCACCCGTTTGATGGAATGAATCGATTTCGAACCAAACAAAAATCCGCCGAAGAACCGATCGGCGGATTTTTTTTGGCGTTGAATGGAGTTTTATTGCCTTTCCATCAGTTTTTCGGCTTCAGCCACCACCACTTCGGGGGTGATCCCAAAATGCTCATAGAGGGCGGCGTAAGGGGCGGAGAGGCCGAAGGTGTCGATTCCGATGGCTTTGCCATCGAGCCCGACATACTTGTACCACCCGAGCGTCGATCCGGCTTCGATCGAAATCCGGCGGCGAACGGTGTTGGGAAGGACGGATTCGCGGTACGCGGCATCTTGGGTATCGAACAATTCCAAACAGGGCATCGATACCACGCGGGCATCGATGCCTTTTTCCCACAACCGTTTTTGGGCTTCGATCGCAATCGCGACTTCGGATCCCGACCCCAAGAGGATCAGGTCGGGTTCGGCTTTGCGGCTGTCTTGAAGGATGTATCCGCCCTTCATGGCCAAGTGTCCGCTATTGGGGTATTGCGGAAGATTTTGACGAGAGAGGACCAGGCAAGTCGGTCCTTTGGCCGATAAGGCGGAGAGCCATCCGGCGGTCGTTTCTTTTCCGTCGGCGGGACGGAAGACATGGAGATTGGGAACCGCCCGCAAGCCGGTCAAATGTTCCACCGGTTGGTGAGTCGGTCCGTCTTCCCCAACGCCGATGCCGTCGTGGGTCAGGATGTAGGTGACCGGAAGTCCCATGATGGCACTCATCCGGATTCCGTTTTTCATATAATCGCTGAAGACGAAGAAGGTGGCGGCGTAGGCGCGCAAACCGCCGTGGATCTGCATCCCGTTGGCAATCGCGGACATCGCGTGTTCCCGGACGCCGAAATGGAGGTTGGATCCGCTCCGCTCTTCGGCGGAGTAATACGGACGGCCTTTCATCACCGATTTGTTGGAAGGGGCCAAGTCGGCGGAACCGCCCATCAAATTGGGAAGGCGGGCGGCCAAGCGGTTAAGGACCACTTCCGAGGTGTTGCGGGTCGCTTCCGGTTTCTCAAACTTCCATAACTCGTCGACGGACGCCAGATCCGGGAGTGTTCCTTCCATCCAGGAATGATACTCGGCGGCCAATTCGGGATAGGCTTGTTCGTAGCGGGCAAAAAGCTCTTTCCAAGACGTTTCGAGTTGGGCTCCGCGCTTCGCCAAATCGGCGTAGTGAGAACGGACGTCTTCGGGAATGACGAATGGAGCCTCGGTCCACCCGAGGTTTTTGCGGGTCGCTTCCAAGTTGGCTTCTCCGAGAGGGGCGCCGTGGCAGGATTCTTCCCCTTGTAACGGAGAGCCGAATCCGATCGTTGTTTTACAAACGATCAAATGAGGCTTGGCCACAGAGGATTTGGCTTGGTGAATGGCGGCGTCGACGGAGCGGTAATCGTTCCCGTCCGCGTGCAACACGTCCCATCCGAGGGCCTCGAAACGAGCGCCGACGTTTTCGCGGAAAGCCAAATCCGTATCGCCCTCGATCGAGATTTCGTTATCGTCATAGAAGACGATCAATTTGCCGAGTTCCAAAGAACCGGCCAAGGAGGCGGCTTCGTTGGTGATGCCTTCCATCATGCAGCCGTCTCCGGATAAGCAATAGGTGTGGTGATCGATCACCGGATAGCCTTCGCGGTTGAACATCGCCGCCAATCGGGTTTCGGCGATCGCCATCCCGACGGCATTGGTGAAGCCTTGGCCGAGCGGTCCGGTGGTCGTTTCGACGCCGACGGTGTGTCCGAATTCCGGATGGCCGGGAGTTTTCGAGCCCAGTTGACGGAACTTCTGCAGTTCCTCCATCGGCAGGCCGTAACCGAATAAATGCAATAAGGAATATAAAAGCATGGAGCCGTGTCCCGCCGACAAAACGAACCGGTCGCGGTTTTCAAACGAGGGATTTGCCGGGTTATGAACGAGGTGATTCCCCCACAGCGCATAGGCGATGGGAGCGGATCCCATCGGGAGACCGGGATGGCCGCTTTTGGCTTTTTGAACGGCATCGGCAGAGAGGATGCGGATGGCATTGATGGATTTTTCGGAAATGTTGGGATTCATAGAGGGAATTATACGCCTTTCTTGCTACGACGGACCAATTCGGCATCACTGTTGTTTTGTGAACTGATGTGTCCTTTGAGCGGGTATATTTTATCATGAATCGCGTCCAAAATCCAGTTTTCTTGCGGAAAGAACTGATCATCGAATTCAAATGGGGGGGTGATCCAATTGCGAGCTCCGACAACGACGGGCGGAGCGTCCAGGTAATCAAAGCATAATTCGGTGATGTTCCGGGCCAAATCGTTCAGAATCGAACCTCTGGCGCACGCATCGCTCGCCAAGACGATCTTTCCGGTTTTTTTGACGGAGGCGATGACGGGTTCGTAATCAAAGGGGACGATGCTGCGGGCATCGATGACTTCGGCGGAGATGTGGTATTTATCTTGCAGGATTTTCGCCGTTTCGATGGCTTTGTACAACGTGGCACCGACCGTCAAAATCGTCAAATCGCTTCCGACCCGTTTAATGTCGGGAAGTCCGAGGGGAATTTCATAATATCCTTCGGGAACGCCGCCGGCATGGAATTCTTCGCCTTTGTCATAGATTCGTTGGCTTTCGAAGAAAATCACGGGATCGGTCCCTTGGAGCGCAGCGTTCATCAAACCTTTTGCATCATAGGGAGTTGCGGGGAACACGACTTTCAACCCGGGAACGTGGGCGGGAAGGGCAACCCAGTCTTGGGAGTGTTGGGCCCCGTATTTGGCGCCGACGGAAACGCGGAGCACGACGGGCATTTTCAAGATGCCGCTGCTCATCGCTTGCCATTTGGCCAATTGGTTGAAGATTTCGTCGCCTGCGCGCCCCATGAAGTCGGCGTACATCAATTCGACGATGACGCGTCCCCCGCTCATCGCGTATCCGACGGCGGAAGAAACGATGGCTGCTTCCGAAATCGGGCTATTGAACAAACGGGGATAGGGTAAAGCTTCGGTCAATCCGCGGTAGACGGCGAAGGCTCCGCCCCAATCCCGCACGTCTTCACCGTAGGAAATCAGGGTCGGGTCTTTGTAGAAACGATCGATGATCGCTTCAAACAATCCGTCTCGCAGATTGAATTGTTTGATTTTCGGAACGGCGGTGCCGTTGGCATCCCACGCAAACCGGGATTTGGTCGCGTTTTGTTTGACGCGGGGGTTTTCGGACATCGGCATCAAAACGTCGACCGGACGGGAATCCATTTTGTCGATCGATTGATTGCTGAACATCAGCGATTCGATATATCCCGGATCGGATTGAAAATCGTGGTAGGGGGAAATGACCGGATCGGAGGCCAACCGGAAAATGCGATACATGCGGTTCTTGATGTCGGACAGCATGCCTTCAAACACCGAGTCTTGGGCGATTCCCGCTTCCACCAACCGTGCCCGGTAGGTCAACAGGGGATCCTGTTTTTGCCACGCTTCCACTTCCTCTTTTTCCCGATAACTCATCGAGTCCGAAGGAGAGTGTCCGCCAAAACGGTACGTGACGACATCCAACAGAACCGGACCTTTTCCGGCTTTGAGAAGGGCGAGTTTGCGTTCCATGGCTTCGATGACGGCGAGGGGATTGAAACCGTCGACGCGTTCGGCATGAAGTTGCGACGGGGAGACTCCCGCGCCCAAGCGGGCCAAGAAATCATACGCCATCGTTTCGCCGCGGGTCTGTCCGCCCATCCCGTATCCGTTATTGAAGAAGTTGAACAAGATCGGGAGGCCGCCTTTTTTGTCCCATAACTGGGATAACTGGTCCATTGAAGCGAAGTTCATCGATTCGTAGACCACACCGCATCCCACGGATCCATCGCCGGTGTTGCTGATGACGACCCCGTTCTTTTCGTTGACTTTTTTGAACAAGGCCGCTCCGGTGGCAATCGGGGCGGAGCCCCCCACGATCGCATTATTGGGATAAATGCCGAAGGGGAGGAAAAAGACGTGCATGCTGCCGCCCATGCCTTTGTGGAATCCGGTTTCCCGGGCAAAGATTTCCGCGAGGGCGCCGTAGAGCAGAAAATCCATCGCGAGATCTTTGATGTTTCCGGTGGTGTTGCTTTTTTCGACGACCGACAAGATGGCTCCGCCGAAGAAATCTTTCATGATTTGACGGAGTTCGGTCTCGCTCAATTTGTGAATGGAGGCCAATCCGCGGGCCAACACTTCACTGTGGCTCCGGTGGGATCCGAAAGTGATGTCCGCTTTTTCCAGCAAATACGCCTGCCCGACGGCAGCGGATTCTTGTCCCATCGAAAGATGGGCAGGTCCGGGATACGAGTATTTGAATCCTTGGTATTCGCCTTGAACTTTGATGCTGAGCAACATCGATTCGAATTCGCGAAGAATCGCCATGTCGCGATAGATCCGCAGGAAATCTTCGTTCGAATATCGGGATTTTTCTTGTTCGACGGTCCGGTCATATTGATTGACGGGAATGTCTTCAAAGGATATCTGGCTTTTTTTCCGGAGCAGTCCGGGATCGATGAATTGACTTTTTGGCATGATGTTTCCTCCTATAGTTGAAACAAGGTGTCTTTGATGAGTTCGCCGACGGTCGGGTGCGGAAAGACCAATCGGGTGATGTTTTGAACATCGATTTCCAAATCGATCATTGAAGAAAGCATGACGATGATTTCACTGGCATAGGAGGAAGCCAGATGGGCTCCGACCAAGGTGCGGGTTTTGGAATTAACGATCAATTTGCAAAAGCCGTCGGCTTCGGTGTTTTCCGCCATATGCCGTCCGGAATAGGCGAGGGGGAGGGTAACGACGCGAACATCGAGCCCTTTTTCTTTGGCCGCCCGTTCAGTCAATCCGACGGTGGCGATTTCCGGTTGGGTATAGATGACGGAAGGAATGGCGTCATAATTCATCCGATCCACCGTTTGGGTCATCGAATGGATCGCGACTTCGGCCTCCCGGTAAGCAGTGTGGGCGAGCATGGATTTTCCGTTGACGTCCCCGGCCGCATAGAGATTGGCCACGTTGGTTTGCAGTTTGTCATCCGTGATGACGGCGCCGTTTTTGGCCAATTCGACGCCGAGGGTCTCCAGTCCCAACCCCGCGGTGGCCGGACGACGGCCGATCGACAACAAGACTTTCTCATGGGCAATCTTAACGTCTTTTCCTTCGAACGTGAACGTCACCTCGGTGGGCGAGACGGCCGTCACGGTGCTGTTCAAATAGAACTTCACGCCGTTTTTCTCCAACGTCTTTTGAAGAAGCGTTGACAACTCCTCATCCGTCGGACCGGCGACTTTGTTCATCATCTCGACGACTTGAACTTGAGTGCCGATGGCGGAATAATAGGAGGCCATTTCCAATCCGATGACGCCTCCCCCGATGATGGTCAAGCGTTCGGGGATCGTTTTTAAATCGAGGATCTCCCGGTTGGTCAATACGATTCCCTCTTCGATTCCTTGGCGCAAGCCAGGGATGTTCGGAATGACGGGAACCGCCCCGGAAGCGACAAGCAAACGGGTTGCGGAATACGTTTCCTCGCCGACCTGGACGAGGAAGCCTTCAGAGGTTTTTCCTTTGACGGACGCATTGCCCTCGATGATCGTGACTTTCCCGCTTTTCAATTGGGCTTTGACCCCGGCGATCAAACGGCGGACGATCGTATTTTTGCGATCCACGACGATTCCTTGATCATACCGGACGTTCTCGGCGAAAACGCCGAATTTCTCCCCGTGCAGGGCGTGAGCATACATTTTGGCGCTGTTCAAAAAGGCTTTGCTGGGGATGCATCCTTCATTCAGACAGACGCCCCCCAGATGTTCTTTTTCAATCAGCAAGGTTTTGAAGCCGGCATGTCCGGCGCGTTCGCCGGCATGATATCCCGCGGGGCCTCCGCCGATGATGATGAGATCGAATTTTTCCATAAAAGCCTCCTATTTCAGCCCGATCGCTTCGGCAGCGATCCGGGTGGAAAATGTTTGCAGATACTCTTTCAATTCTTTCAAAAAGCGGGAAGCTCCGGCCCCGTCGATCGCCCGATGATCATACGTGAGCGATAATCCCATCGCCCGATAGAATACGGGTAATCCGCTGGGATCGAGTTTGGTGCGGATCATGATGGTGTTGACCCCCAGGATTCCGGTTTGGGGAGGATTGATGATCGGCGTGAAATGTTCAATGTCGAGGGTGCCGAGATTGGAAATGGTGAAGGAACCGTTTTTCAGCAAATCGGGGTCAATCCGCCCGGAAATGGCTTTGGCGATCAACTCTTTCGAAGAAGTGGCGATTTCCGCCAATGTCATCCGATCGACATTTTTCAGAGTGGGGACGACCAATCCGCGGGGGGTATCCGTCGCGATGCCGATGTGCATATGGTTATAGTAATGCATTTTGGTTCCGCCGATCAGGTTGGCATTGAGATCGCGGTAGTTTTTCAAAACGCGGGAGACGGCGAACAGGAGAATGTCATTCAACGTGATTTTCGGTAAAAGGTCCTTGGTCGTTTGGTCTTTGAGGGAGGCGTGGAATTGCAAAACGTCTGTGGCATCATACGAAAGGGTGTGGGTCAATTGGGCCATGGTGGAAAGACTTTCGGACATGGCTCGTCCGATCAGTTTTCGAATGTTGGGCAATTCTTCGACGACATAGTCCGGTTCCGATTCGGGTTGGATCGTCTCCCTGGGGAGGGAAGCGTCGCGGACATCTATTTCCACGATCCGTCCTTTGGGACCCGTCGGGACCACGGAACGGAGATCGATGTTTTGTTTCTCCGCGAGTTTTTTGGCCCGAGGGCTGGCTAACAGGGGCGAATTGGGATCGTGCGAAATCGGGACCGAAGTTTTGGAGGAACTGCTTTTCAAGGGTTCCTCCGAGGGAACGGATTGGAGAGCCGGCGAACCCTCGGATTTCTTTTGGGGTGCGAAATCAGAAATGTCCTCGCCGGGAGCTCCGATGATGCAAACGGGAGTTAAGACCGGAACGACATCCCCTTCCTGACATAGAAGGGCCAATACGGTTCCTTCCACTTCGGAAGGACATTCAAATACCGCTTTATCGGTTTCATAATCGAAAAGCACAGTTCCGATAGAAACCGCGTCTCCGACTTTCACATTCCATCCACCCAAGAAACAGGATTCGACGGTGATTCCTTGCTTGGGCATCAATACAGCTTTTACCATGGGGTTCTCCTTTAGATTTTGGGTCCGTTTTCCAATAAATATCGTTCGGCTTCCACCGACCAGAGGCCTTGGTGGCGATCGCAAATATCAGCGAGATTCTTAAACAAAGGGGTCGTTTCTCCCAAAGAACGGAAGTCGTCGATGGCCGTCATCGGCATCGACAGGTGGGTGTACACCAGTTTTTTCGCCCCTTTGATGTTCGGAAGATTCAACGTCGTCGCCACCACGCTGTCCAATCCGCCGACATGGGAAATCAAGATTTCGGGATGAATGGTTCCTTTGGCGAAGGCATCGAGGACCTCGACCATGTCCCTCGTGTTTCCTCCCGAGGTGCCGGTGACCCGGTGGCTTTCGTAATGAATGTTGTAAAAGTTCATTTTGGCGGAGAAAAGGGGATTCATCGGCCCCGCAAAGAAGTTGAGGCATCCGCCGCGTCCCAACAGGGCATCGGCTTGTTCGACGAGCGGGGTGACGGGGGCGAAGACGAAGACATCGTCGAACCCGGCTCCCCCGGTCAATCCGCGAAGCGCCGCGACCGTGTCGGGGAAACTGGCGGTATTGATATATTCCAACCGCACTCCCTGACGGAGGGCGGTTTCTGGAGAAATCAAGTGTTTGGCTCGCGTTAACCGGGCATCGTCAATATCCGTGACGACGAGTAAAGAAGGTTTTTGGTCATGTTGGAGCGCATACTCGACGGCTCCGAGTCCCATCGGACCGGCTCCGGCCAAGATGGCACAGGTCCCCCCGGCCTTGATTCCCATGATGTGGGTATGGGTTTCAATGTCGGAATGGAAGCTTTCATGAAATGCGGCGGCGATGCAGGAGAAAGGTTCCGCCAAAGATCCCAAGAAAAATCCCTCGCCGGTATAATCCAACAGACAGTCGCATTCCATGACTTCGTTGGGAATGACGATGTAGGTGGCGTCTCCGCCAATGAACCGATACGAGTACCCTGGAGCGTTCAAACTTCCGCGGTAATTCAAAGCGGGTTGAACGGAGTATTTGTTTCCAACTTGGTATTTGGATTGCCATTTCTTTCCGATTTCCAGAATCTCGCAGCAAAACTCGTGGCCGATCATGACGGGATTCTCCCACACGTCCTTGGGAACCCGTTTGTGATTGGGACCTTGTTCGGCGGCTTTGAACGATGACATGCAAAGGCTGTCGGAAACGACTCGGGCGAGGATCTCGTCGGGTCCGATGGGGGGGAGTGCAAATTCTTCCAGGCGTAAGTCGTTGACTCCATACAGGCGTACGGCTTTCGTGTTCATGGCATTTCCTCGATTTCTCCAAAATTTGGGTATATATTTATATATAAATTCTATCGTAATGTCGGAAAAAATGTGCGTTTTTGCAGAATATGTTGCGAAAAAAACATTCATGGCGTATAATATGAGCATAAACAAGCATAAATGGACAGGGTGATCGACGATGTTGAATCTGGAACGTCAAGACGAAATTTTAGCGATTTTATCCAAAAACCGGAGCGCAACGGTCGGAGAATTGGCCAAAGCTCTTTACGTGAGCGAAGCCACAATCCGCCGCGATTTGATTGAAATGGACCACCTTTCGATGATCCGGAGGACCCACGGAGGAGCCGTTTTGTCGAGAAATACGGCGTTGGAATCCGCTTTTGCGGTCCGTGAAATGACCCGGTTGACTCAAAAAAGAATGATTTGCGGCTTGGCGATCGAGTTGATTCGGGACAATTCCACGCTGATTTTGGACAGCAGTTCCACCGTCATGGCCATCATCCCGCTGCTTCAACGATTTCACCACTTGACGGTCGCCACGTACGGGATCCGCACGGCCTTGATGCTTTCCAACTTGAAAAACGTCGACGTATACATCGTCGGCGGGCGTGTCGAAAACTTTTCGAACAGCGTTCTCGGCGTTCCGGCCAATGATTTCTTGGCCACCGTCAACGCGGACTTCGCGTTGTTGTCGTGCAGCGGCATCAACTCGCACGGGGAAATCACTGACGACAGTTTGGAAACCGCCCAGTTGAAGCGGGTCATCGTTCAGCGAGCGGACAAAATCTTGCTTTTATGCGACAGCAGCAAGTTCGATCGCACCATGATGAACACCGCCCTCCGTCTTGAGAATGCCGACTATTTGATTACCGAAAAGAAACCCTCGGTCGAATACGCGAACCTGATTCAAAAAAACGGATGCCAATTGATTTGCGGAGAACGAATCTAAAAAAGGGTCAAGCCCGAACCCAACGGACTTGACCCTTTATTGATTGAATTTTCTAATGCATGACTTGTCCGCCGGTGACGTTGATGGCTTGTCCGGTCATGTAATCGGACAAATCGGAGGCGAGGAACACCATCATGTTGGCGATGTCTTCGTATTCACAGCTGCGGCGAAGGGGCACTTGGTTGATATATTTTTCCCGAATGGCTTCTTCGGTCGTGTTTTGGTTTTGAGCGTACTGTTTGAATAAACTGTTGACCCATAACGGGGAATTGAGCAAATTGCCGGGGCAAATGCTGTTGACGCGCACATGGTGCTCGGCAAATTCCAAGGCCAAGCTCTGTGTCAAACCGATTCCTCCAAATTTGCTGGCGGCGTAGGCTCCGTTTTTGTAGGATCCCACTTTTCCGGATTTGCTGTTGATCTGGATGATCGATCCTTGTTTTTGCGGAAGAATGATCGGAGCGAAGGCTTTGACGGTGTTGAAATATCCCACCAGGTTGACGTCAATCACCTGACGAAACGCTTGAGTGGATAGAGAAGAGATATCGCCACTTTTCAATATTCCGGCATTGCATACCAAGATATCGACGCGTCCGAATCGGTCCTTGATGGTTTGAGCCACTTGAACGCATTGTTCATAATTGGTGATGTCCAATCCATAGGGCACGGCGTTATTCATGTTTTGACACACTTTGGTGACGCCTTCCAAGTTGATGTCGCACGCGGCGATTCGGCATCCTTCTTGGTCCAAACGCTTCGCAAGAGCTTCTCCCAAACCTTGGGACACGCCGGTCACGACGGCGATTTTTCCAGTTAAATTGATTGTTGTCATTTTGCTTTTCCTCCATCCTTTTTTTGAGCAATCGTTGAGAAATAACGGATACGGTCCGCCAGGGGAACGTTTTGATGAACGGATCCGAACAAACCATGTTCGATTCCGGATTTCTGAACCAAGGATTCATGTCCGATCAAAGCCCATGCGGCCTCGATCAAATGATGGTTTTGTGGATTGGCCAAGGCGTCGCACGGAAATTTCTGTCGAGAGGAGTTGATGTCCTCTCCGGAAATTTGCATGAGGTGGTAACGCGTGCACAAATCTTGAATCCGATTCAATTGAGCGGGAGTATTCCGGGTTGGCATGTAGGTCAAAGCCGGAACTCCGATTTTTTTGATTTCCTGGATCAGGTCTTCGAGATAGCTGTCTTCAAACTTTTGAGCTCGCTTGTCTTGGGTGACGGATTCCGTCACGTCCCCGAGATATGCATAAGCGGGAATCGCCCCGCATTTTTTGGCGTTCTGGATGAAATCTTCGGCAAGGGGCATTTCCTCCGTGGCGGGGATGTAATAGGGCGTCGTGTCGGTTTTCAGCAATGCCAGAAGATCGTACGTGAAAAAGGGATTGAGGGAATCGGAAAGAAGCGTCCGTTGTTTTTCACCCACTCGGAGACGAAGTCCGTTTTCCAAGAAGTGGAGCAACTCGGGAGTCCTTCCGAGTCGGGATTCCATTTTTTTGGCCAAAGCAAACAGCAAATGTCGTTCGGTCACCGATCCGCCTTCCTTTGCTTTGGAGAGTGGACGGACATCGTCATCGTACGAAAGGTGAATTCCCGTTTCGGCAATCAACGGATTGATTCGGTCACACATGAGACGATTTCGTTTTTCCCGTTCCAAACGATAGGGGGAAAGAAACGCATCCATTTGGTCCACCTGATCCGTTGGGAGGGCGTGAGCCACCATGTACATGCAATTCGGTTGATCGGGGTTGTTGATGGTCCCGAATCCGCGGTCGAAACGGACCCGGACCTCGACTCCGCCGGTGGACGATATTCCCGCAATTTTGGCGGCTTGATGGAATTCCCGAAGTCCGGCCACCGAATCGTGATCGACGATTCCTGCCACAAGCAATCCTGCCTGGTAAGCCTGATAAACCGCCAAAGTCGGTGAATAGGGGGAAAAGGAATAGAAGGTATGAATGTGGTTGTTGGCATCCAGTGGACGGGGAGCGGGGAAGTCATTTCGATTTTTCTCTTCCAAAATGACGGAAGCAAGCGCCGAAAGGCGGTCTTGAAGGTTCGGTTGATTCATCCGGGAAAAATTATCCATGGTGGATCGCCGTCGCTTTCGCTCGATATTGTTCGACTTCCCAGTGAAGGATGAACTCAATGTCATCTGAACTCATTCGTTTGGGACCTCCGAAATTTTGAGAATACGTGGCGATTTTCATCGCGTCCATGTAGACGTCTCGGGATATTTCGGCTTGTTTTTGAGTGGATCCCAATCCGAACAATCCGTATCCAAGGACCAATACGACTCGAGGAGAACAACCGTTCTTTCGTTCGTACTCCCGGAATCGGTTCTCAATTTGCTCGGGTTTCGATATCATCGGGAATCGGTGGCAATAGACGAGATGATCGGGCGTGAAGGCATGATCCAATTCCAGATCATTTTCGGATTTTTTCATCAAGGCATCGATCAATTTGTTGGATTCGTGAACCACGAATTTTTCAACGGATAATTCGGATAACTGTCGGCCGATGGCATCGAACCCGTCCTGATTTGGGGTGGAGTCGAGAATCGGTTGAATTTGAGTATGGAGGGAAACGGTATCCAATAGCCCTTCGACCAAACCATCCATTTCTTCCACGGTGTCCGCCCCGAAAAAGACTCCATGATTTTCCAGAAGAAGGATGGAAGGGTCTTGGCGGAAGCGGCGACGGTAGTCTTCCAATTTTTCCTTTGCCGTTTTGGCAAGGATGTAGCCCGGATTCGTCGCATCCATCCATAATACCCGATCCCCGAGGACCGATTCCACCCAGGATTTTCCGTGGATCGAACACGTGATGCCGTTGATCATACAGGGATGAAGGTGAAGAATATAGGCAAAGCCGATCAAATCATGAAGGGCGGTTTCCACCGAAGGGCGTCCGGTTTCTCCCGGAAGGCGGGCCGCCATCAAATCAGATAAGACTTGCGACTCGCGTCGGGACGAATCCTCATCGTAGGATTTCTCCCACATTTTTTGAAGAGAACGACGATCGATGGCCACGAATCCTTGGGAATCAATGGAAGCCAAGGATGTTCCGCTGGCTTTCACCCATAAGGTGTCATCATTTTTAAAACTGGTGTTACCTCCGCCGGCCAATACGAGTTCCGAATTCGATCCGTATTTGCGGGACATCCGTATCAAATCTTGGTTCATGAAGGGAATCTCCTCTCGGGGTTTTTTCACATCAATGACGCTTGACAAGCAGTATTATATCAAAGAAAAAACTTTTCAAGCACTAAATTTTGATTATTTGTTTTTTGGTTGAAACAGAAGATCCTCCGGGCTTTTTCTTTGGATTTCTCCTTTTTCTAAAAGAAAACCCGATTTGGGAGGTGGAGGAGAAATCGGTCTGATTACCGCAATGATTTGTGCTGGAAATTCCCCATTTTCAGCGATAAAATCAAATAAGAAAAACATTCCTTCACGAAAAAAATGGAAGGAATGTTTCTTGGATGGAAAAAATAATGTTCTTTTTCAAAAAAGGGTCACGTTTTCGAAACGAGCCGTTTTTCTCCCAGCAACTCCGTGATGGGTTTGATGTTCTGAGTGACTTCGAGGGTACCAAGATACGCCCCACTTTTGTCACGAACCGCAAAATACCGAATGTAAACGAATTGATCTTTCATCCGGATCCAGAAGTCTTCGTGATCTTTCTCGCCCTTTTCAAAACTGGAGATGATGTCTTCGACCACATGGACGCTGGCCGGAGGATGGCACATCGACACTTGTCGGCCGATGATCGTGACCGGACGGTCGAAAATCCGTTCTTTTCCCTGCGTGAAGTATTTGACCCGGCGATTGGCATCGACAAAGGTCAAATCCAAAGGTAGGGTATTTAGCATCGAATTCAGTTGATCTGGAGTAAGCGCTCCGGCATCAAACGAAATTTCACCCGAGAGAGTGGAAGAGAGGGAGGGCTCTTGATTTTCTTCGGGTTTTTCTTTCTTCCAGGAATGCTTCGGTTTGTCCAAAAAATAACCGATTTCGGGCGTCGCTCCGTCGACGAGAATCCAATCGAAGAAGGATACTGTGTCAATCAATAACGGAATCAAAATGTTATTTTCTTTCGAAATCATGTCACGGACCCGGCCGATGTTGGATCGAATTAATTGCTTGGTGCGCTCCAAATCCGCTTCCACGGACCCGAGGTCTTCTTGAATTTTTTTGATTTCTGCCCGAATTTCGTCGTCGACCGCCCACATGACTTTGGGCGGGGCGTCGATTCCCTTCTTTTCCAAGTTGGGGAAGAACAGGTATTCCTTTCGTGCATAATGTCGGTGAATTTCCGCCAGCCGGTCGTAGGCGACCCGCAACATTAACACCGCATTGGGTCCCGAAAGCCGAAGAAACGGTTCGATTTCTTCTTGGATCAATTGTTCGATCCGATTGTTTTCTTCTTTGAAAACCCAAACCGGGTGCCCGGGAATCTTGGTGTGGTCTTTGGCGGGATGAATGTCGGAGATGGCTCCATCAAAGACCGCTGCATGGACATCGCAAAGATTTTGGACTTCCTCGATGGCCATCCCTTCTTTGATCAAGGCTTGTTCCATCGCCGAAATCTCTTCGGTCGACACTTCGCTGAAGTGTTTTCGGAATTCCGCTTTCGCGCTTTCCAAACTCGCTCCGGCATGAAGGCTTTTGATGATCGTTTTCAGCATTTCTTGGCGTTTGGCCGAGTTGTTGATGAACTCACTCATGGGAATCCTCCTTTAATTCGAATCCGTTTTCGCGGAGCCTATCTTGTAAAGTTTGGAAGTCGATTTTTCGTAACGAACTGCCTTGTCGAAGGTTCATGAACCGCCCGACGGTGGCCAACATCCCCGGTTTGACGATTTCGGTGAAACCGACCGAAGCCAAAATGGCTTGCAGTTGGGGATGTTCTTGAACCAAGCGGAAGATCGTCTCCCGGTCGCTGATGGTAATCATGGAGAACACCTCTTTCTTGATTGTAGTATATCAAAGTATCGGAGAGATTCCAATCGAGATGATAAAATTCCGCTTGGTTTCCTCGGAAGATCGGGAACAATTTTGCGTTCAAAAGCACCCGCGATCGATTTTCATTCGTTTTGTTTGAAATTCAAAGTAATTATGAGTAAAATGAGGCTAAGGAGGGATGAAAATGGAAATACGGCCACAGCCCCAGACTTTCATCCGCAATGAAAAACGGTTTTTGCGCGTTACGGGAATTATGACCCTGGTTTCGATGGTTTTGATGGGATTGTCGATGTTGGCGGTCTATACCGTCACCCCCGCCCCCGCTTTCGTCATCGTGTTCGTCAGTTATTACTTGTATTATCATGTCGCCCCGTTTTTGTTCGGGATTTTCCGAATTGGAAAATTCATTACCGGGTTTCATTCCAAGTACCCCGAGACCACGATTCGCCGGTCCGTTCTTTCAATGCTTCTGACCCCGATCAGCGCGGGATTCGTTTACGTCGCTTTCATCTTTTTTGCCCTTTCGAGTTGTGCCCAGTAAAAAATACTGATTTTCAATTCACAATCGAGCCCGCTTCCTCACTCGATATTTCCAGCCTCACCGTCATTCCCGATGGGTGAACTGGTACCATTTTCCTGTACTTTTTCTGCATCTTCTAAAAGTATTATAACTTTTGTTCATTCTTAAGTCTATATTGAATGGGAGAATAGCCATTCAACGTGAGTTTGATGCGTTCGTGATTGTACCATTCGATGTATTGCTCTATCGTTGAGATCAGCTCTCCAAGGGTTTTTATCTTGTTCAAATAGATCGTTTCACATTTCAAGGTGCCGAAAAAACTCTCTACCACGGCGTTGTCATAACAGTTGCCCTTGCTACTCATCGATTGTTGAATCTTCGATTTCTTCAGGAAGTTCCGGTATTTCGGCGATTGATACAATACACCTTGGTCAGAATGTATAAGCAGTTCAGTCAGGTCCAAACGGGGATCTAGGGCAGACCGAAGCGAATCGAGAATCAATTTCTGATCGGGTGATCGCGAGACCGCGTAGGCGACGATTTCGCCGTTATACAAGTCCTGAATAACCGAAAGGTACAGTTTCTTGCGGTGGATCCGAAACTCTGTCACGTCCGTCACCCACTTGAGGTTGGGTCGATCCGCTGAAAAGTCGCGGTGGAGGACATTGGGGACGATCTTGTTCGAGATCCGGCTGATGTACCGATACTTCTTTTTACGAACTTTACAGACGATTTTCAACTCGTTCATCAGTTTTCGGACCGTTTTATACGCAAGTTTGATGTCAAAGAAGTTTTTCAGTGCGAGTTTGATCCGACGATAACCATAGGTGCGATTGCTCCCACGAAAGATTTGTTCGATGCGTTCTTTGACTTCCTGATACTTGTCATCTTTGCCAATGGTGTTCAAGTAATAGTAATAGGTCGCCTTTTTCAGCCCCGAACAATCCAACAGTTGATGCAATGCATATTTCCGCCTCAGTTCATGAACTACTGCGAATTGTTCGGCTTTCGTGACGACCGTTGCTGAACCAAGGCCACAACTTTTTTTGTGTATTCAAGCTCCATTTCCAGATGTTTGATCCGCACTTCGTAAAGATCCTTGTCTCCATCAGGCAATTTAGGAAACGCTCTTTCAATCTTCTTGCGGTATTCTTTCGGTGACTGAAGCAGTCGTTCTTTTCCATACAACTGATAGGTATATGTCCATCGCGCAGGCAGCGTATCATTGAGGGCGCCGCTCTTCAGATAGAAATTGTATTTCCGTGCCGCTTGCGAATAGGACAAATCGTTGTGCAAGATATCTTCGACCACTTTGATTTTGAATTCACCGGTCCATAGCCGGTTATTTTTCTTTTTCTTCATCAAAAAGCCTCCTTTTTCCTGCAAACATAGTTTACAGTAAAGTACAGCTTTTTGGTATCACTTCAGATTTGTCCGAGCTGTTTATTCGCATTGTTTTTTTCTATATCACCGGAAATTCGGATATGCATCTGAAGAATTTCTCGTTGATTGAAACGGCAGTAGGAAGCAGGCAATATGTGCTGTCTGCGGCTTATGACCTCCTTCCTGTAAAAGTTAACATGCCGGAAGATGAAGAGGATTTTGCTTTGGCAATGAACGGCAAAAAAACGAATATCCGAAAGAAAGATTTCTTTATGTTTGCCGAGAATATGGGTATAACCAAAGATACAACTCAAAAAATGATCACTCAGATGGTGGCCCAAAAGGAAATGCTTCAGTCCATGTGTATGGAATCAAATCTGCCGGATCATCTTAAGACATCTTTTTCAGAATTGATTGAAAAGCGATGTTCTGTTTTGATGAGCTAACCCGACTTAATATATATTTTGGATTGCTATGGAAATTGATGAGTGGGTCTCACGGCATCATATGCATACATCACCGCGGAAAAAATTTCATTTAGTCCAAAAAACCCGTAATCTCATTAACAAATAGAAATTGAAAAAACCCCCTTCCGTATGGTCGTTCGGAAGGGGGTTTCCGTTCATTTCTCGGAGGTCAGGCGATGGAGAAGCCTTCGGACCCTCGGTCGGTTGAATCGTTGGGCGATGATGCAAGGAACGTTGACGATCAAGGCATAAACCAACATCAGTGGCAGGATGATCGGAGAAGCGATGAATCCGAAAATCCAAAACGGCAGAATGGCCAACCAATGAGCCAGTTCAGCTCGACAGGATTCGATCAAGAAGCGTTCAAGATTCGACGGAGAAAGATCAGTAAGGCGTTTTTTTTTATACCCGTCTCGAAAGACCTTCCCACCGTCGGGAAGGCGTTCTTTCCAACTTCTCACCCGGAAGATCGTTTGATATATCAAACCTTCTTTTTCCCATTTGTGGGTTCGAAACCAAAAGCCGTCGGGTCGATACCGAGAATCGCGAATTTTCAAGCAAGTCCAAGAAATGGCGACTTGAATAAGGGGCCAGAGGAGAAAACAGATCAGAACCGTCCATTCGTCCGGTAAGAAGACGACTCTCATAGAAAACCTCCTTGATCGATTTTTCGGTTTTTCCAAATGATGGGGAGACGGAAAAGTCGACGAAACAGCGAAACCGTGAAGATCATCAAGAAAAAGAACAAAGAGACAGGGTAAAAAACAATCGACCACCAACGGAAGTTTCCCAATTTTCGGGAAACGCGAAACAGTTCCAGGACCCAAACCAGATATCCGCCGAGATAGACCCACACCGCGGTCCATTCCCGTCCCACCAAAGCGATTGTTCCGTAAAGAACCGGGGTGGCACAAGAAACGATGAATCCGAAAATTCCCGCGAACAAAAAGAATCGGGCTTTAGCCGCGGCGGCGGCGAAGTTTTTGATCCAACCTTGAAATAACGATCGTAACCCGGCGGGATACATTCGGTAGGAAAAGGTCCCTCGACCTAAAAACAGGCGGAGGGGGACGCCCATGCGATGCAGACGAAGACCCATAGCCAAATCATCAATCAGGTGATTTCGAATGGCTTCGTGCCCGCCGGTGGATTGATACAGGTCTTTGTGAATTAGGATCACGGGGCCGAAAAGACCCGAAGGTTCGGGACTTCCGGCGGCGGTCAATCCGATGGCGCCGGGCTGAATCATATTGAAAAAGATCGACAACTGTTCAAAAGGCCTTTGGGTTTCGTGATAAGGGAGAATGGAGAGGACTTGATTTCCATCGCCTTTTTGAGCGATCAACGAAGCCATGGCCCCCGGTTTCAGGCGGACATCCGCGTCCAAAAACAACAACCATTCGCCCTTAGCAGCCAAAGCACCCAAGTGGCACGCATATGATTTTCCCAACCATCCGTCCGGTTTGTCCTTCACGGAGAGAAGGGTGGTTCCGAAACGGGTTGCCGTTGCGGCGGTGCCGTCGGTGGAACAATCATCCACCACGATGATTTCCATTGGGTAGACCGTTTGGGCCCGCAAATCGGAAAGGATCATCGGCAAGGTTCCTTCTTCATTCCGAGCGGGAATGATGACGCTGACCGAAACCCGCTTGCCCGATGAAGTCGCCGGCAACCGCGGAAAGCGAAAAAAGACCAGGATGCTCGCCATCAATCCCGCAATCATCAAAATCAAGTTCATCCAAAGCATCGCTCCGTAGCCCTTTCAAATTCATTTGTCTTTCATCTTATCACAAAAGCCCGTTTTTGTCTTTGGAAGCGATGGAAATTACTCACCGCTTTTTCGAGGGAAGCCGAAACATTCATCCTTTTATCCGATTATCCGTGGTAAAATAGTATCGATAAAAGGGGGTTTTCGCATGCTTCTGATTCGCTCCGCTACCGTCGCCGACGCCCAAGCCCTCGGCCACGTTCATCATGTCGCTTGGCAAGAAACTTACCGTGGGTTGATGGATAACGGGTATCTGCAGTCCCGAACCGAAGAGAAATCCGTCGAAATGTTTTTGAAATCCGGCTGTTCCAATACCTTGGTCGCGGAATCGGACGGATCGATCGTGGGGTTCGCCGCCTATGGGCCTTCGCGAGACGAGGATCTCCGCGAAGCCGGGGAAGTCTATGGTCTTTACTTGTTAAAAGGCCACCAACGAAAAGGGTACGGGCACCGGTTGCTGGAATTTGCCCTGCGGGTTATGCCGGGGTATCCTTGTTATTCACTGTGGGTCCTGGAGACGAACCTCCAGGCCATCCGTTTCTATCTTCGTGAGGGGTTCGTTGCCGACGGAACAACGAAAACGCAACGGACGGGCGAAGCCTTCATTCGGGAGGTTCGGATGGTAAAAACCCCCCTCCCCGCTCCGCGAAAGAGAAGATGAGCGAAGGCGTGGACGTCACTCGTCGGAAATCGAGTGGTATCAATTGATATTCAATTTTTTATCAAATAATCAAAATAATAAAATCATAGAACCATCACTTCATAAAATGAAATAGTCCCCATAATATAGACCATCCTTTCTCGTTCCATATCTCCATGAATTGTATATCCGCAATTCCGGTCAAGAAACGGAAGGAAGAATGAACTATAATTGGGAATGCGAGGTGAAAGAATGGATCGTTCCGATCAAATCCGTGCCGTATCGCAAATGCAGAACTATATCGCCACCCATTTGAAAGAACCCATCACCCTTTCCCAATTGGCTTCAGCGGCGGGGTATTCTCCGTTTCATGCGGATCGGCTCTTCAAGCAATGGACCGGGAAGACCCCGTTCGATTACATCCGCTCGCTTCGGTTGTCGCAAGCCGCCGTGGTCATCCGGGATGAAAGCCCGAAAATCGTCGACGTCGCTTTTGATTTCGTTTTTGGTTCTCACGAGGGTTTCACCAAAGCGTTCTCCAAAGCGTTCGGGCTTCCTCCGTCTCGATATTCCGCATTGCAACCGGCGATTGGATTGTTCCTGCCCTGGGATATCGGAGCGTACCAAAAACACCTCGAAAAAGGAGAAAAAAGCATGTCGGAAAAACCCGCAAAAGATTTTGTTTTTGTTCAGATTGTCGATCGACCGCTTCGGAAGTGCCTTCTCAGGCGCGGAATCAAGGCCCAAGAATACTTCGCCTATTGCGAGGAAGTGGGATGCGACGTCTGGGGAGTCCTGTGCAGCGTGAAAGAAGCACTATATGAACCGATCGGCATGTGGCTTCCGTCCCGTCTGATCCCCGAAGGAACCTCGGAATATGTCCAAGGGGTCGAAGTTCCGCTGGATTATGACAAACCGCTTCCGCAAGGATTCGAGTTGGTGGAACTGGCTCCCTGCCAGATGATGGTGTTCCAAGGAAGACCTTATGACGACGCCGATTTCGAAGAAGAAGTTCTGGGACTCATGAAAGTAATCGATGAATTCGATCCTTCCATCTATGGTTTTGCGTGGGCGGACGAGGACGCCCCGCGTTTCCAATTGGCCCCGATGGGATATCGCGGATACATCGAAGCCCGTCCCGTCAAACCCATCGGCAAGTAAAACCTTCTTGATCTCCCACCCGGCTCGTCACTGAGCCGGTTTTTCTTTGGTTTTGTGTTGGAAGAATTGAAACCCAAGGTGGGATATGATATAATTATCGCTACAAATCAATGACGGAAAGAAAACCAGGTGATGCCGCATGAAAACCATTTATTTCAAAGATTTGCCCAGCTATTACAACCAATCGATCGAGATCAGCGGATTTGTGGACAAAATCCGCGATTTGCAATATGTTCAGTTTCTGGTTGTCCGGGATTCTTCGGGAAAAGTCCAAGTGACGATCGAAAAGAACGATGTCAACCGGACCATGAACGAAATCGTTTCCCATCTCACCAAGGAGAGCACGGTCTGCGTCCAAGGACTCTTGAAAGAAAGTCCCAACGTCAAACTGCGCGGGATGGAATTGATTCCTTCTTCGATTGAAGTCACTTCCGTGTCCGAAGAACAACTCCCCATCGACATTCTCGACTACACCAAAGACACGGACAAGGAAATCCGTTTGGACAACCGTTTTCTGGATTTGCGCACGGAAAAAAACTACCTCATCTTCAAAGCCCAGACCTTGTGCGAAGCCGCGATGCGGGAATATTGGCTGGAAAACAACTTCATCGAAATCCATTCCCCGAAAATTCTGGGAACCGCTTCCGAATCCGGTGCGGAAGTCTTCAAGCTCGATTATTTCGGACGTACCGTCTATCTTGCCCAATCCCCGCAGTTTTATAAGCAGATGGCGATGGCGGCCGGTTTCAACAACGTTTTTGAAATCGGACCGGTCTTCCGGGCCGAAAACTCGCACACCGCGTATCACGCCACCGAATTCACTTCCGTGGACTGTGAAATCTCGTGGATCAAATCGCATCATGATGTCATGGACGTCGAAGAAGCTTTTTGCAAACGGATGCTGAAGAAACTGAAGGAAAACATCGAAGAGGATTATCAGCGTCTATTCAATCGCCAAATCGAATTGAACGACGTTGCTTTCCCCCGCATTCCGTTTGCGGAATGCAAACGCATCATTCAGGAAAAATATCACTATACCGGCGAAAAACCCCACGATATCGACCGGAAAGAGGAAGAACTGATCGGACTTTACGCCAAAAAAACCTTCGGATGCGATTTTATCTTCGTCACCGATTACCCCTTTGCCGCCCGTCCGTTCTATCATATGCTGGATGAAAACGGCGTGACCAAGAGCTTCGACTTGCTGTACTGCGGTGTTGAGATCACCACCGGTGCGCAACGCGAACACCGGATCGAAATCCTCAAAAAACAAGCCGTGGAAAAAGGACTTCCGCTGGCTTCCATCGATTTCTATCTCAATTTCTTCCGTTACGGGGTTCCCCCGCACGGAGGACTCGGCTTCGGTTTGACCCGCTTCCTGATGAAATTGTTCCAAACGGAGAGCATCCGCGAGGTCACGCTCCTTTACCGCGGCCCCAACCGCGTCAATCCCTGATTCTTCTTAACCGGACGATGAAATTGGTCCGGTTTTTTTCTTCTTTGGGAAACCTTGAAGCCTCACCTGTGATACAATAACAAATGACAGGAGAGTGATTTTCCGATGATCACCGCCATCATGATCGGCGCCGGGTCCCGCGGCATCGGGGCTTACGGTTTCTACGCCGAAGCCCATCCCGAAGACATCCGTTTCGTCGCCGTCGCCGATCCCGATCCGATGCGTCGCGGGTTTTTCGCGATGCGTCATCATATTCCCGCCTCACGGGTCTATCCCGGATACGATGAAATTCTGAAAGAACCCAAACTGGCGGATGCTTGCTTCGTATGCACCCAAGACAACATGCATTTCCTCCCCGCCAAGGCGGCGATGGAAAAAGGTTATCATCTCTTTTTGGAAAAACCGATGGCCGTCACCCCCGAGGACTGTCTGCGGCTGGGCGAAATCGCCCGCCGGCAACAAGTCCGTTTGATGATCGGGCACGTTCTCCGCTATACCCCCTTCTTTTCGACGATCAAACGCCTGTTGGACGAAGGCAGAATCGGTCGGCTGATGACGATTCAACACAACGAAAACGTCGCCTATTGGCATCAAGCCCATAGTTTCGTGCGGGGAAATTGGGGCAATTCCCAACGATCCAGCCCGATGATTCTCGCCAAATCGTGTCACGATCTCGATCTGCTCATTTGGTTCGCCGGTTCACGACCGACGAAGGTTTCCTCATTCGGAAGATTATCCCACTATCGCCCGGAGAACGCTCCAAAAGGAGCTCCGGAACATTGCATGGACGGCTGTCCCGTCAGTGAAAGCTGCGTTTATTACGCTCCTCGGGTCTATCCACAAGCCCCCGATTGGCTGAAATTGCCCGTTTCCAACGATATGTCGACCGAAGCGCTTCTGAAAGCTTTGGAAAAGGGTCCCTATGGACGTTGCGTCTACCGGTGCGACAACGATGTGGTGGACCATCAGGTCACCGCAATCGATTTCGCCAACGGCGTAACGGTGGCCTTCACGATGACGGGATTCACCCATGAGAACACCCGGACGATCAAATTGATGGGAACCCAGGGGGAAATCCGCGGCCATCTGGACAAAAACCACATCGAGGTCTACACGTTCGGATGCAACGAGGTTCCCGAAACGATCCGCATCGATGCCGGAGATTCCGGACACGGCGGCGGGGACTACGGGATCATGAAGGCCTTTGTCGGTCTCATTACCTCCGGAGAGAACACCGAAGTGGCCAGCGACCGAGCCTCGATCGAAAGCCACCTCTTGGCCTTTGCGGCCGAAGCGTCTCGGGTGAGCGGAAAAACCGTCGATTTTTCGGAGTTTGTCGCGCGGTTCGGGGTCCGGTAAAATGGAATTCCGTCCTTGTACCGCATCCGACCGGTTGTCGGCGATCGCCTTGTCTCGTTCCGTCTTTAAACCGAACATGGGGGAGCAGTTCCTTGCCCTTTTCGGCGAAAACAACATGAAACATATGTTTGTGGCGGTCGACGGAGGTCGTGTGGTTTCGATGGTCAATTATTATCCCGCCACGGTATCGGTCCACGGGGCCCGCATCACGACGGGATCCGTCGGATCGGTATGCACCCTTCCGGAATACCGCGGTCAAAAAATCGCTTCGAAGTTGTTGTCGATGGCGGGAGATCAAATGCGTTTTGAAGGCATCACGGTGATGATCATCTCCGGACATGGAAATCTTTATACGGCCTACGGAGCGGATTATGCGGGATACGCGACCGAATGGTTTGTTCCTCGCGGAATGATTCCCGCCAATCCGGAAATCGTCATCGCCCCATTCCATGAAGCCGATTGGCCGGCGATGATTCGGATCTATGAGACCGAACCGGTCCGGTTTTTACGGAATCCGTCGGAATTTCAGACCCTGTTCCGAGGCCAAACCTACCCCGACGAGCATAAAACCTATCCCACCGAATGGATTCTCCGAAATGGAAAAGTCGTCGCCTATGCCATTCTCGACCTTTCCGACGACCCCGAAGACGATACGCTGGGCATCAAAGAATATGCCGGCGATCGGATCGGGCTGTCAGAAGCCTTCGATGCGTTGCTGGAAAAGTATGATCGTCGCCGGATGCATTTCGCCGTCGATCCCCATGACCCGTTGATGAAAATCGTCGCGGGCGGAGAATGTCGGCCGATTCATCAGTATGCCAGCCTGAAAATCCTGGATTTTCCCGCTCTGATGGAACAACTCAAACCCTATTGGGCTCGGGAAATGCCCGAAGCGGCAACGGCCCTCCGTTATGAACAGTTGCTGGGAACGTATCGGTTCCAATGGGGGTCCGATCTTTTGGATTTTCCCGACGAAATCGCCCTCACCCGATGGATTTTCGGGCATCCCGAAGTACCGAAAGACGAATCCGTTCTCGGCCGGCGGTTGGGACAAGTTTTCCCGATTCCGTTTCCGTGGACGCATAATTTGAATTATCAATAAGAATCGCAGGAGAAGGAGAAATCATTATGTGGGGAATCAAACCCGAATGGATGGCGGTTCTCGGCATCGCCTTCATTTTCATCTGTACCACCGCCGGTTCGGCCATGGTCTTTTTCTTCAAGCACGAAATGAACGAGAAAGCCAAGAAGATTTTCTTGGGGTTCGCGGCCGGAGTGATGATCGCCGCCTCGGTATGGGGCTTGCTGAATCCGGCGATCCAACAAGCGGAAGACACGGGAAACATCGGCTGGATTCCCGCGGCGTTCGGGTTTCTCGCCGGGGGGGCATTTCTGCTGATGATGGATCTTTTGTTACCTCATCTTCATATCGGGGGCGACCGGCCCGAAGGCTTGAAATCCTCCTGGAATCGCACGACGATGTTGGTATTTGCCGTGGGGATCCACAATATTCCCGAAGGCCTCGCGGTGGGCTTTGCTTTTGGACTGGCCTTCAAAACCGCAACCGTTCCGGCTTTGGCGGCCGCGGTCGGATTGGCAATCGGTATCGGGTTGCAGAACTTTCCGGAAGGGGCGGCGGTTTCGCTCCCGCTCCGAAACGAAAACCTCAGCACCCGAAAATCGTTTTGGCTCGGGACTCTGACCGGGGTCTTGGAACCGGTGGCTGCCGTCATCGGGTTGCTGCTGTCGGCGGCTTTGGCTTCGATCATGCCGTGGTTCTTGGCTTTCGCCGCGGGGGCGATGATGTACGTCGTCGTCGAAGAACTGATTCCGGAAGCCCATTTGGGCGAGCATAGCAACGCCGGAACCATCGCGGTGATGATCGGATTTGTCTTGATGATGATTTTAGACGTCGCCCTGGGATGAGGATACGATCGGTGATGTCGAGAGGGGAGGGTCATGGAAAACAAGAACCTGCAAATTTTGTGGGAAGATAACCATCTGATCGTCTGCGAGAAGCCCGCCGGGGTTTTATCGCAAGCCGACGGCAAAGACCTTCCCGACATGTTGACGTTATTGAAGGCTTATGTCAAAGACCGTTATCATAAGCCGGGAAACGTCTTTATCGGTTTGATCCATCGATTGGATCTCAACGTCGGCGGTTTGATGGTGTTTGCGAAAACATCCAAGGCCGCCAGTCGCTTGTCGGAGTCGATCCGCGGGGGCGAGTTCGCCAAACGCTATTATGCCGTGATCAACGGAATTCTTCCCGTCGGCGAACAAAAACGCTGGAACGACCGCTTGGAAAAAGACGAGGAAACCAAAACGGCCTTCGTGGCCGAAAAAGGCCGGGGGAAAGAGGCCTCGCTATCCTACACGGTCTTGGAAACGATATCCGTGGAGGGAACGATCCTTTCTTTGGTGGAAATCGAACTTCACACCGGAAGATTTCACCAAATCCGGGTTCAGTTCTCATCCCGCGGATTCCCGCTTTATGGGGACCAAAAGTACGGAAAAAAACTCCCGAAGGGGCAAGATCACCTCGGCCTCTATGCGTATCGTTTGGACTTTCAACACCCCGTCACCAAAGATCCCCTGTCGTTCACGCTGATGCCGAAAGCCGGCATTTTCCGGCAATTCCCGCGGTTTCGTGAGGAAAAAAAATAAAGGAAGGTCCGTCGCTGTAAAGCGTCGGACCTTCCTATTTTCAATATTTGTCGAACAATACCACGGAGGGTTTGGGAAACCAATCGGATCCTTTGACAAATACTTCTTCAGTCAATTCCTCGATGGTGATTTCTTCCGTGAACTCTTCGATTTCGCGCACCGTGCCTTTTCCTTGTCGGACGACGACTTCCAGAGTCAAGGTCCCGGCGGGGAAGGACGAATCGAGGATCCGCAGGCGGCGGGTGCCGCTCCATGTGGGATCGAAGGGGTATTCGGACAAAAATTTTCGGACATCGACGATGCGGATCATCGTGTGGCTGTCCGGCTGGTTTGGCCCGAAAGCCGGAACGCGGAGAGAACGCAAACGGGCCGAAGCCCCTTGTTTGAGGGGATCGGGGAAGCAAACCTCCTCGACTTCGGTTCCGAATACGGTATAATACCCCACCGGCATGCCGTTTTCCCGAACCAAGACGAGCTGTCCGTCATCCGCCCGCACTTCCTGCTCGAACAGGCGCCATTCGTCCGCACTTCGGGCCACGAACAGATCGGCCGTCGCGGTTTTCTGATTATACAAGGATGCGATTTCGTTGAGGGCGGAGGCATCGACGGTTTCATAAGTGAAACGGTCCGCCGGCTCCTCCTTGACATCAGAAAAACCATGACGGTGAATCGTCATGAATCCGGACTTTTGATAGTAATCCTCGGAAAAAGGCGAGAGGGCACACATCGACAAGTTCCGGTGTCGCAGTTCTTGGAAGGCGCTGTCCAGCACCTCGCGCATCAATCCCTTGCCCCGTTGATCTTGGCGTGTCGCCGCGGCGACCACATAAGGAACTTCGAAAAGTTTTCCGCGGAACGACAGGTTTTTGTATACAAAATGAAGAGCGGAAACGATCTGCCCGCCTTCCCGTCGAAAGACGACGTTGGCGGAAGCATATTTGCGATCGAAGAAGAACTGACGGAAACGCTCGGAATCCCCAAAGGCTTCATGATACAAGGATTGTAGTTGGGCGACGTCGTGTTCCTGAAGGCGATTGCGGGTCAAAGTGAATTTTTGGGCAAATCCGATCGGGTTATAGGATAATTTGGCGCGGCGCAGTTCCGCCACCCCGATGTCTTCCTGTCGGTTGATGATCGGAACGTCGGCAAAATGCTTCTGCGCGAACTTTTGATTGATGGTGGCGTAGGATCCGGTATAGTTGGTGTCGGCTTTTTCAAATAATACCAACCCCATCTTGGCGTTTTTCGTTCCGATGGCGAAAGCCACCACTTGCCCGTCCACCAGCAGAAGGTCGGAAAAACAGCCGTAACAATCCAGGCAATCCAAAGTCTTGAGAATGGCTTTGTGCTCAAAGGCGTGCAGTTTTTCTTCTTCCCAACGGGAAAGAAGATCCAATACGAGGCCGTAGTCGGCATCTCCATAGGGTCGAAAGACGAAATCGTTTTGTTTGACGAATTGGTTCACGAGGTTGCGCTTGTTATGGAACTTCTTTCCGGACAGCGTTCGCAGGTCTTCGCTGTCGTACAAATATTCGAACATGTCCCGATCCTCGGTGATTGCGTACCCCAGATCGGTGTTACGTACATGTTCGGCCATCCGTTCGGTCAACCCGCGGACGATGAACGGGATGTTTCGGGCATCCGCATCGGCTTCCATCCACCGAAGCGCGTCGTCAAAGTCGTCCCATTGTCGGGCCACCGGGGGAAAGAAGCATTCCATCCCCAGATGGATGCTGCGAACGATCAAATATCGATCCGGTTCTTCCGCGGTTTCGATGGCATCGGCGTCTTTCCAGACCGCCAGATTTTGGAACAGCAGTTCGCTGCCGTAATAATCGGCATAGAGCGGATTATTTTCCAAATACTTGTCTAGGAGGTTCTTGGTTTCCAAAGACAATTTCGTGAATTTCATAGCATCACCAACGACCATTTTACCAAAAGGAAGGCCAAAAGGACAGAGCTATGCTCGATTTCACCAGCCAAAGTTCGTCAAAGAGAGGGCTCATCCCGCATTTTTGGATATGAAAACCGCGGGGAATATGGTATCATATTCATAGATTTGGAAAGGGTATGCTTCCATGGAAATTATCCGACAAATGCATGATTCTCTTCTGGAAACCGTCGGTGTCGTTTTCGCCGACGGATCCTTATTCGAATTTCTGAACGTCGGCGCCGCCATCACCCGCTGGATCAGTGCGGACAAAACCCACATCGTCGCCGCCTATCGCGATTATCAGGATTACCGCGAAGGGGGGATGTATTTCGGAACCACCGTCGGTCTCACCGCCGGACGCATCCGCCAAGGGAAATGCGTTGTCCAGGGAAAACCGTATGTTTTCACCTCCCGAGCCAAGAACTTTCTTCATGGGGGGGAACAGGGCTTGTCCTTTTCCGTTTTTGCTCTCGAATCGCTCGAAAGAGGGAACGAAGAAGCCGTCTTGACCTATCAAACCGTCTATCGGCATCCGTATATGCCGGGAAACGTGACGGTTCGGGTTCGTTACACCGTCCGCCCCGGTCAACTGAAAACCGAATTCATGGCAGAAGCGGATGCGGTCGCCTTGGTCAATCTCACCAATCACTCCTATTTCAACTTGGAAGGTCGCTTTTGGGAGGATCTCGGCAGCCATCGCCTCCGCCTCCGTTCCTCCGAAGTGGTTCTCGTCGATGAGGAAGTTGTGGGTTTGGATCCGGTGAAAGTCGAAGGGACTCCGTTCGACTTCCGCCAATCCCGTGCTTTGATGCCCTCGATCCTCGATTCTCTCCTGCAAAACCAGACCGCCAAAGGCTTGGATCACTATTTTCTTTTCGACCGGAAGCTTCCCGGACCCGATCTGATCTTCACTTCCGACCGCAATCACAAAACCTTGGAAATCGACACCACCTATCCGGGAGTTACGATTTATTCCACCAATTATCCGGGGAAGAAGCCCTTGGCGACCGGGGGACAGATGGCTCGCCATTCGGCGTTGGCGATCGAACCGCAGTACCAATCCAACGGCATCAACGATTCGCGGTTCTTCTCGCTCATCTTGGAACCCCATGTCCCCTATCACCAAACCATCGAATATCGACTCATCGAACGCTGAGCCGTACCGGCTTTCAAGGAGGATCCCATGATCAACCGATTGATCAACCAACTGGTTCAATATGCTTATGAAAAAAGCTTTCTTAATCCCGCCGATCAAGACTATGCGGTCAATGGGGTTTTGTATTTGTTGCGTCAGGACGGATTCGTTCCCGAAGAAGTGGACCGTCCGGTCGATTTTTTCGCGACGATGGCGGGAATTCTCCGGTATGCTCGGGAAAAGGGAATTCTTTCCGGCGATTCCGAATCCGAAAGCGATAACTTCGAAGGCAAATTGATGGATTGTTTCCTGCCTCGTCCCGCGGAAATCAACCGTCGATTCCATCAACTCTACCGTGAAAGTCCCCAACAAGCCACCAATTGGTTCTATGACCTTTCGATGGCTACCAATTATATCAAGACCGAACGCATCAAAAAGAACCTCACATACCAATATGTCGGAAAATATGCCCCGCTTGACATCACCATCAACCTGTCGAAGCCCGAAAAAGACCCCAAACTGATCGCTTTGGGGAAAAAAGACTCCAAAGAAGCGGAGTATCCCGCTTGTGCGCTGTGCATGGAAAACGTGGGGTATTACGGGACGGCGGATAAAGCCCCTCGTAGCAATCATCGGGTCGTTTCGTTGTCTTTGAACGGAGCGGACAATGCCTGGGGATTCCAATATTCGCCCTATTCCTATTTTAACGAACATTGCATCGTGCTGAAAAAAATCCACGAACCGATGCGGGTCGATGAGGACACCTTCTGCGAACTCATCGACTTCGTCAATCAATTTCCCCATTACCTGATCGGTTCCAATGCCGGTCTGCCGATCGTCGGCGGGTCGATACTATCCCATTATCATTTTCAGGGCGGACGTTATTCCTTCCCGATTGAAAAAGCGGCGGTCAAACATCTGTGGTTCAAGCGGAAAGTCCAGATCGAAGTATTGGATTGGCCGTTGTCCGTCGTTTGTGTCCAAGGTTCCAATCCGAATGCGGTTCTCGATGTGGTGAACCGGTTGTTCACCGCGTGGAAAGCCTATAATCTTCCCGAACTCGGCATCTATGCGGAAACCGAGGGCGAAGCCCATAACACCATCACCCCGATCCTGAAGATCGTCGATGGCGAATATCGTTTCTACGTGGTCCTTCGGAACAATCTGGCGACCCCGGAGCGTCCCTATGGGGTCTTCCATCCCCGCGAAGCCTATTTCCATATCAAAAAGGAAAACATCGGATTGATCGAGGTCATGGGATTGGCGGTCCTTCCGGGACGACTGAAATCCGAACTCGATCAGATCAAAGAATGTCTCATCTCCGGAAAAGACGAAACCGCAATCCCCGAACTCGCCAAACATCTGCCCTGGATCGCCGAGTTACGCACCAAAGGATACGACCCCGAGAACGTGGATGCGTTCCTCCGTCAGGAAGTGGGAGCGGTCTTCGAATCCGTCCTTGAAGATTGCGGTGTTTTTAAGCGGAATGACCTTCCCGCTTTGATTCGTTTTGTGGAAGAAGCGCTCCGCTGATCAGTTCCGATCGAATCCCGATTCAAAATCCCCATCTTGTGATATAATGACCACGAATCCCGACAAAAGAAGGTACTCCTATGAACACAACCAAAGATAAACTCGTCAAATCGATCACCGGGCGCGACGAAGACTTCGCGCAGTGGTACACCGACGTCTGCCGCAAAGCGGAGTTGATGGACTACACCGTGGCCAAAGGCTTCATCATCTATCGTCCCTACGGCTATGCCATTTGGGAAAACATCCAAAGGTATTTGGACGCACGGTTCAAGGAAACCGGACACGAAAACGTGTATATGCCGTTGTTGATCCCCGAATCGCTGTTTAACAAAGAAGCCGAACACGTGGCCGGGTTTGCCCCCGAAACCGCCATCGTGACGATCGGCGGGAAAGAACCGTTGGCCGAACGGCTGATCATCCGCCCGACCTCGGAAGTCCTTTTCTGCGACCACTATGCCAAAGTCGTTTCCTCTTATCGCGATCTCCCTAAAAAGTATAATCAATGGTGCAGTGTCGTGCGCTGGGAAAAAACCACGCGGCCGTTTTTGCGGGGTTCGGAATTCCTTTGGCAAGAAGGACATACGATCCACGCCACCGAAGCAGAAGCGCGGGCCGAGGTGCTCGGCATGCTGGATATCTACAACAACCTCGGACGCAATCTGTTGGCGATTCCGTTCGTCATGGGTCGGAAGACCGATAAAGAGAAATTCGCCGGGGCGGTCGAAACGTACTCGATCGAAGCCCTCATGCATGACGGGAAAGCTCTCCAAAGTGGGACGACCCATTATTTCGGCACCGGATTCGCCGAACATTTCGGCATCGGTTTCCAAGACAAAGACGGGACGAATAAACCCGTTCACCAGACTTCCTGGGGCGTTTCCACCCGTTTGATCGGGGCGCTCATCATGGTTCACGGCGACGATTCCGGGTTGGTTTTACCGCCCTATGTCGCCCCCACCCAAATCGTCATCGTGCCGATCATGCCCGGAAAGCCCGGTGTCATGGAACAAGCCGCGGCTTTGAAAGAAGCACTGACCCAACGCCAGTTCCGGGTGAAGTTGGATGATTCGGACAAGAGTCCCGGATGGAAGTTCAGCGAATATGAAATGAAGGGGGTCCCGCTCCGCATCGAAATCGGACCCCGCGATTTGGAAACCGGCGAATGTGTGATCGCCCGTCGTTTCGACAACGAGAAAATCCGGGTAAAACTGGATGCCGTTGGTGATCTCGTTCCCGGAATGTTGGCGGACATCCATCAAAAAATGTATGACAAAGCCAAAGCCAACGTTGAAGCCAATACCCGTCCCGCTTTCACCTATGAAGAGTTCAAGTCCTTGATTGAAAATCAACCCGGATACGTCAAAATGATGTGGTGCGGGAATCGCGAGTGCGAGGACAAAATCAAAGAAGACACCACCGCCACTTCCCGTTGCCTCCCGTTCCATCAAGAACACCTGGGCGATGTCTGCCCGGTCTGCGGACGTGAAGCCGTCGCCGAAGTCTATTTCGCCAAAGCTTATTGATCCATCTCCGAAAGGGAGCGATCGCATGAAACGCGCCATCTGTTTTTTCACCGGCACTGGCAACACCGCTTTTGTCGCTCGAAAAATCATGGAACGGTTTCCCGATTCCTCCCTTTTTTACTTGCCCGAAACCGAGCCGATGGCGTTGGCGGAGTTTGAGGAAATCATCCTTCTCACCCCGGTCCATATCTTCGGATTGCCGGAAATCGTCCGTCGTTTCGTTCGGGGATGGAAATTTCCCGGTGAGCCGCGGATCGTCCTGGTGGTGACGGCCGGCGGCGACCCGGGCATCACCGTTCCCTTGATGCGTCAAGCGTTGCGCCGCACGAAAAAAACCTTGGCGTATTTCCGATTTTTGAAAATGCCCAACAATTACATCATCGCGTATCGGGTGACCGAGGAAGACCGTTTGGCTCTGAAGGAATCCGCTTTGGCGATCGAACGACTGCTCGCGGATCTTGCCGATTCCAAGACGATGTCATTTCATCCGCATCCTTTCGGATGGCTGAAAGGAATGCAAAAAGTGGCTTCCCGAAGCGCTCGATGGACTTCACGGTTCTACCGAGTCCAAGGCTGCGTCGGTTGCCAAAAGTGCGTAAAAGCCTGTCCGACCGCAAACATCGTTTACGAAGGCAAAACGGTCCATTTCGGAAAACAATGCACGGGTTGCCTCGGCTGCCTCAACGTCTGTCCCGTCCAAGCCATCGAATTTGGGCGGACGACCGTCGGAAAAGAACGTTATGTCCATCCGGAAATCGATTTGACGAATCTGCGTCCACGCCGCTGACCCGAAAAGGATCATCGGCGTTTTCTCTTTTTGGAGCTCAAATGTGAAGGGGATGTGTTTTTTTACCCCGAAACCTGTGAAACCGGGACTCTTTCCTTGACGAGGGGTTTCATCGACCCTATAATGATATCATGATACACTCCGGCAGAAGCCGAAACGATAAGGAAGTGGCAACATGCTTAAACTCAAGAACATCTCCAAAACCTATCAAGTCGGGGAGTTCCGTCAACGCGCGCTCGATGGGGTTTCCGTGGCTTTCCGGAAGTCGGAATTCGTCATGGTCCTCGGCCCTTCGGGATGCGGAAAAACGACCTTGTTGAATGTGATCGGCGGGTTGGACCATTATGACGAAGGCGATTTGGAAATCCTCGGGAAATCCACACAACATTTTCAAGACCGCGAATGGGACATGTATCGAAACAATTCGATCGGTTTCATTTTCCAAAGCCATAATCTGATTCCCCACCTCTCGATTTTGCAAAACGTCGAAATGGGCCTGGCCCTGTCGGGAATTCCCGCCGCGGAACGTCATCACCGGGCGAAAGACGTGTTGATCAAAGTTGGTCTGGAGGAGCACATCCACAAGCGTCCGAATCAATTGTCCGGGGGACAATCGCAACGCGTTGCCATCGCCCGGGCTTTGGCCACCGATCCCGACATCATCCTCGCCGACGAACCGACGGGATCCCTGGACTCGATGACCAGCGTCCAGGTTCTGGACCTGATTCGCGAGATTGCCAAAGACAAGTTGGTGATCATGGTCACCCACAATTCCGAATTGGCCGCCAAATATGCCACGCGGATCATCCGTTTGAAAGACGGAAGGATCATCGACGATACCAACCCGGTGCAAGAAGAACAAGAATTGAAATCGACGTTCGCGTTGAAAAAAACCGCCATGACCTTCGGCACCGCCCTCGTTTCCTCGCTCAATAACATCAAGACCAAACTCGGAAGGACGCTGTTGACGGCATTTGCGGGTTCCATCGGAATCATCGGCATCGCTTTGATCCTCGCCTTATCGACGGGGATGGATCAACAAATTGCCGATTTTGAACAAAATGCGATCGCCGAATACCCGATCGAAGTCGAAGAACGCAACATCGATTTCATGCGCATGCGCAGCATGATGACCGATCAGGTGGATCTCACTGCCTTTCCCGAAGAAAAAAACGCCTATGTCTATGCCTCTTCCCATCTCGCGGACTTGATCAAAATCAACGTGATCACCGAACAGTATGAAAACTGGGTTCAAGAGTACGCCGCCGGGGCGGGGAAAGATTTGATCACCGGGTTGCGCATCGACCGTTACGTCGACATGAGTCTTTTGTTGCCGCAAGGGGCGGGGACCTATCTTCCCGTTTATCAGGAAACGAAGGAGAACGGGCCCGTGTCTCCCGGTGGTGCAATCAGCATCGGCTTTTTCAACCGGCTGCCTCAAGGTCTGATTCTGGGCAACACCTACGATGTCCTGGAAGGCTCGCTTCCGCTCAGTGATCCGGAAAACGGGTCGTTCGAAGTGGTTCTCGTCGTCGATGAATATAACCGCATCTACGATCAGGTTTTGATGAAACTCGGATATCCGATGCTGGCGGAAGGCGAAACCATGGCTTTTGCGGATTTGGTCGGAAAAACCTACAAACTTTATGTGGGAACCTATGTTCCGGGCGTCTCCGATGCCGAGGATTCCATCGACATTACCGTTTCCGGCATCGTCCGTCTGAAAGAAGGAGCGACCTCCGGCTTGTTTTACAACGGGCTTGGTTTTCCCG
>JAKLGB010000059.1:5064-8058 GCA_022710895.1 Bacillota bacterium | reverse complement strand
GGAATCGAACTGATTCGACCGATGTATTTGTGCAAAGAGGCCGATATTCTACGATACATTCGCTATTGCCATATTGAATCATTGAAATGCGGATGCCGAATTTCCGATGGGATAGAGGACACCAAACGCAAAGAAATCAAACGTTGGATCGCGGAATGGCGGAAAACCGAGCCGAATATCGATATCAACATTTTCCGGTCTGCGGAAAATGTCAACTTGAAATGCATCCTCGGCTATCATGACGACGAGAAGGAAAAGACCTTTCTCGATGATTATTGATCCATTCTATCACGGTTTTGTGTGGTTCAAATGAAAACGACGGGCCCGAATCGTCAAACGTGCGGGCCCGTCGCTTTTTGTTTCACGTGAAACCTTTATTTCCCTAAACAGAATTTGGAAAACAACGAATGAATCAAAGTGTCCGCCCCGCATTGGCCGGTAATTTCCCCCAGGTGTTCCCAAGCTTGTCGGAGATCCATTTCCACCAAGTCCACGGGGAGGCCCGCATCACAGGTAGAGATGGCACCGTTCAGTGAAGACCGTGCTTCCCGGATTTTCCCGATATGTCGGGCGTTGGAAAGCAAAACCCCGTGATCTGCGAAGATTTTTTCGTCCACGAACATTCGCTTCACTTCTTTTTCCAAAGTGTCGATTCCGACATTCGTTAACGCCGAAACGTCAATCATTTTTTCCGCTGTCAAGTCAACGTTTTTTCCTAAATCGACTTTGTTTCCGATAATGATGCGGGGTTTATTTTGGGTCCAATCCAAAAGCCGAAGATCTTCTTTGGTCAACTTTTGACTTTGATCCAAAACCAAAAGCACCAAATCGGCTTCTTCCAAAGCCTTTTTGGATCTGCCGATGCCAATCGATTCCACCAAATCCGCCGTTTCATGGATTCCGGCCGTGTCTATCAGTCGCAGCAGGATGCCCCCCAAATTCCATTCCCCTTCGACTAAGTCTCGGGTTGTTCCGGAAACTTCGGTGACAATCGCCTTTTCTTCCCGTAACAAACGGTTGAGTAAACTGGATTTTCCGACATTGGGTTTTCCGACGATGACGGTCCGAATACCGTCACGAATGACCTTTCCGGTATTGGATTTTTGCAATAATGTATCCAAATTCGCTTGGAGAACGTTGAGCTGAGGTAGCAAAACCGCTTGGGTCAAATGAACGACATCATCGTATTCGGGATAGTCGATTTGGACTTCGATTTGGGAAAGAAGATCCAAAATGTCATCCTGAACCCGACGGATCAAATCCTTGATTTCGCCTTGCAGCCCCTTGGTGGCCAAACGCAACTGGGCGTCGGTTTTGGCAGAAATCATGTCCATGATGCTTTCCGCTTGGGTCAAGTCGATCCGACCGTTCAAAAAAGCCCTCTGAGAGAATTCTCCGTTTTCCGCCAAACGACAGCCCTTTTCGATGAGCAAACTGATAATTTTGTTGGGGATCAAAGAGCCGCCGTGAGTGCTGATTTCGGCGACGTTTTCTCCGGTGAAGGATTTCGGTTCGCGAAAAACCGAAACCATCACTTCATCAATCACCCCGACCTCATCGACGATATGCCCGTAATGGATGGTGTGTGAGGGGACATCATTCAGGTTTTTTCCTTTAAAAACGGCGTTGACAACAGAAATGGCTTCGGATCCCGAAACGCGGATGATATTCAATGCGCTCATTCCCTGAAGCGTTGCAATGCCTACGATGGTATCATAAACCACGATTCATCACCATGAATATTCTATCATGCCGGAACGTTTTGGGGTATAATACTTTTAGGTGATCCGAATGAAGAATGTCAAAAAAACGAAAACCCACTATCTTGTTCTTTTTTTCTTTTCCTTGATTCTCATGGGAATCTATGTGATCTTGAACTTTATGGAAGGCAAACTGGCCCCGGAAAACATCTGGGTTTACCTTTTGATTCCCTTCGTTTTCACCGGAATTTATTGGGGCGGCGACGTTTTGATGCAAAAAATCCGCGACAAACGAAAAAAAGTGGATTATTATGGGTTATTTCTGGACGCGGTGGGCGAAAGAATGCGGAATTCCCAAGCGTTTTTGTTGGAAGACTTTCGGCGACTTCAGGAAAACGAACGATTTCAAGACGCCGTAAAAACCGCATATTTTATCTTTCAAAACGGAGAATCCGGCCCCATCGGACTGGATCGCTTGGAGAAGAAATTCGAAAAACGCTCTTTAGAATTCAAAGCCATTCAATATGTCATCGGATATGTCAGGGATCAACAGACAGAGAAACAAAATAACCCTGTAAAAAACCCCGAAAATCAAGTATAATGAAAGCGGGTGAAACATCGGTATGGAAATCCTCAACGGACTCGTAATACAGCCCGGGATTGCTCTGGGAAAAGCACACATATGGATTTCGTCCGAGGAGCACCCCTTCTATTTTGATTTACAAGTAAATCAAAAAGAACTATTGGAACAGTCTTTGAAAAAGAGCACTGTGGATCTCGAAGAAACCATTTCCTCCGCGCAAATTCTTTACCCCGACAGTGTGGCCCTGATTTTCGAAGCCCATAAGTTGATGGTCAATGATCCGTTGCTTCTAGAAGACGCTTTCCGTTTGATCGCGGAAGGAAAAAGCGCATATGAGGCTTATCGTCAGGCCGCCAAAACGATCATTGCTCAATTCGAAACAATCGACAACACCTATATGAGAAACCGGATCGTCGATATCGAGGATGCGACCGATCGAGTGCTGTCATCCATTTCCGACAAAGAATACGAACACGCCCTTCGGTTTTCCGAACCAAGGATCCTCATCATACCCAAAATGAAGCCTTCAATCCTTGTCAACTGTCACCCCGATTCCATTGCGGGATTTGTTTCCGCCGAAGGGGCTTATGACCAACACTCCGGGAATATTGCCAGAACCAAAACGCTTCCGGGAATGGTCTCTTTCGACATTACGAAAAAGGTTCGCCAAGACGATTTGGTTCTGCTTGATGCGAATCGAGGAAAAATTTT
>JAKLGB010000059.1:0-4965 GCA_022710895.1 Bacillota bacterium | reverse complement strand
CTAATCCGGGAAATCAGCCGAGAAAAGTTGGTGAAACCATGAGTTATCAAGCGTTGTACCGCACCTATCGCCCCACGAACTTCAATGAAGTCGCCGGACAGGAACACATCACGACGACTTTGAAGAACGCTTTGAGAAACAGTAAAGTGGCCCACGCTTATCTGTTTACCGGGCCTCGTGGAACCGGTAAAACCTCCATTGCCCGGATTTTTGCCAAGGGTATAAATTGTGAACACGCCCCCATCGAAAACCCCTGCAATGCCTGTCCAAATTGCCTCGGAATCCAAAACGGGTCCATCAGCGATATCATCGAGATCGACGCCGCCAGCAATAACGGCGTCGACGAAATCCGTGAACTGCGCGACAAGGTAAAATATCTTCCGGGCTACGTAAAATACAAAGTTTATATCATCGACGAAGTCCATATGCTTTCGCCCGGGGCTTTCAACGCCCTTCTTAAGACGTTGGAAGAGCCGCCCGCCCATGTCGTTTTTATCCTTTGCACGACTGAACCACAAAAACTGCCTTTGACCATAATCTCCCGGTGCCAGCGGTTTGATTTCAAAGCAATTACCGTCCGAGATATTATCAAGAAGTTGAAAGAGATCGTCGAAAAGGAAAAAATCCTGATCGACGAAGCCGCAATCGAACAAATCGCCATCTACGCCGATGGCGGGATGCGCGATGCGGTCGGCATGTTGGATCAAGCGTATGCCTATGATCCCGATGTCATCACGGTCGACGACATCAACCAGATCTGCGGCGCGGTTTCCTTCCAAAAACAGATGGAAATCGTTTCTGCACTCCGCCGTTCTGATGCAACGGCCGCCATCAAAGCGATGGACGAATTGATCGTCGGCGGAAAAGAAGTCCAAAAAATCTGTCAAAATTTGATTCAATTTCTGCGTGACATTCTGGTTTTCAAAAATGTCGGAATGACGGAAAACACCTCCAGCCTCTATCAAAACCCGGATTTTCTGGAACTCAGTTCCACGATGAACAATCGCCGATTATTCTTCTATTTGGACTTATTGAACAAAGCCCAAAACGATATCAAGTGGAGCAATTCCCCCCGCCTCTATTTAGAGTTGGCTTTCATCAAGATGACCAACGACGAACCCGCCAGCGAATCCCGCCTTTTGGAAGCCATCGAGTCTTTCCAAAAACGTTTGGATCTTTATGAAAAAAAGCCCGAAGGAATCCCTCTTTCCCCGATCCCCCCTCAGCCCAAACCGTCTATCGAAGAAACCACCTCGATCATTGAGAAAGCCAAAAACGGCGCGGTTTCCCCCACCATCGAAGAGCGTGTCAACCAAGAACGTGTATCCCCTTCGGTCGAGCCAACGATTCCCTCCCCCGGGCCCGTTTCTCCCGATTCGAATCCATCTCCCGCCCTTTCCGAATCCGCTTGCTCGGACCTGTCAAGAACCTACCCGATTGAGTTCGTCGAAGAGGTTTTGAACCGAGGAAATCGCGAGGACAAAAACGCTTTGATTGATCGTTGGAACCTGGTCCGCGGAGCGAATGCCTCTCCGGAATTGGCGACTTATGCCAATCTGATCGGTTCTGGCACATTGGTCGCGAGTTCGGGAAACAAAATCATCATCACCTTCCCGACCGCGTCCATCTGCAACCGGCTGATGACGCCCGCGGTAAAAAGCTTGGGAAAGGCGATTCTCAAAAACGCATTTAAACGCGACATTGATTTTCTTGCCTTGCCGACGGACGTTTTTCAATCAGTTTCTGATGAATTCATCAATGCATGGAAACAAGGCAAGCGGAATATCCGGCTGTCCCCGATCGTTTGCCCGGATCTTCGCGATGTTTCGGCTGTGATCGAAGAGAAAGTCGAACAATCCGAGCCCAAAGTGGTCTCCGATGCGGTCAATCTCTTCGGAGACTTGGTCAAAGTCAAAAAATGATTTTTCGGAAAGGCTGGCCGACGCATGTTTAACTCGCAAGTCCTAAAAAAATTGCAGAAGATGCAAGAGGATCTCAAAAAGGTTCAGGCGGAAATCAACGCTTCCACTTTTTATGGGCAATCCGGAGGGTCCGTGGTCCGCGTGGCGGTCAAAGGGACCAAAGAAGTGATTTCCATCGATATTAAACACAACGAAGTAGATGTGAACGACGGAAAAACGCTCGAAGAGTTGATCATCGCTGCCCTCAACGATGCTTTTTCCAAAGTCGACAAGGAAATCGAAGAAACGATGGGCGCTTTGACCCAAGAAGTCAATTTGGCGGGGATGTTATGATGAATCTACCCAAACCGTTGGAAGATTTGATTGCGGAATTCATGAGATATCCCGGGATCGGGCGGAAGACCGCGGAGCGATACGCCTTATTCACTGTGAATCGTTTGGAAGAATCCTCGGTCCGCGGGTTTTCCGAAGCCCTCGTGGCCGCAAAAGCCAGAATTGTTCGTTGCCCGGTCTGCGGTCATTTGACCGAAACCGTCCCCTGTCCTATTTGTGCGGATCCTCATCGGGATCTTTCTGTTCTGCTCGTCGTTGAATCTTCCAAAGATGTCTTTGCGATTGAAAAATCGGGAACCTACCGCGGACTCTTCCACGTTTTGAATGGAAATTTATCCCCGCTGAACGGCATTGGACCCGACGAACTCAATTTGAAATCGCTTTGGGCCCGAGTCGAGAACGAAACCGTCAAAGAAATCATTCTTGCGACATCGGCCACCCAAGAAGGGGAAGCCACCGCGATGTACATTCGTCGCGTCCTCAAAGATGTCGATGTGGTGGTAAGTCGAATCGCTTACGGCGTTCCGGTGGGAGCCAATTTGGAATACACCGACGAAGTCACTTTGAACCGGGCCATCCAGAACCGCCGCGAATTTTGAAAAAACCCAAAAAACAGTTCTTGCGTCTCTTCATAGTGTGGTATAATATTACTACGTAGGTAGTAAAGAAAAACGAGGTGAATCACCATGGTATTGGCACGCGGGCTGTTGCTGGCGACGGACATCCTTGGAACGATCCAGGGATACATTGAAACCTATCGCGACATGGCTCTCAACTTCTTCAACAATTTGACCAGCGTCTGGCTGCAAGCGGCGATATTGGTCGGATTGGCTCTGTTTGCGGTCATCGGCCTTTTTGTTTTCATCAAAAAGTTCATCAAATTATTCGTCGTCCTCGGCGTTTTGGGCGCGGTTTTCTATTACCTTTGGACACAGGGAATCATCCAGAATCTCTGGTCGAACGTAACGGGAGCCGTCACGTATCTTTTGATGATACAGTAAGAAAAGGGCATCTTGCCTTCTACGAAGGCAATGCTCTTTTTTTTATCCTGCGTTTTCCGACATGAATCTTAACCCGACGAAAGAAGTGTATAACCAAAATTATATATTTCTTTTGTCGTTTCTATGCTATAATGAAATGTTCAGAAACCTACCCAGGAGATGTGAGTATGGAAATCAAAATGACTAATTTGACCAAAATTTTCACCAGCAAAAACCGAAAAGAAGTTCACGCCGTGGATCACGTCGATCTTGTCATCCCGTCGGGAAAACTCATCGGGCTTCTCGGACCCTCCGGCTGCGGAAAATCGACGACGCTTTATCTCATCGCCGGTCTGTTGCGGCAGACGGAAGGGCAAATCTTTTTCGGTAACGAGGAAATGACCGATGTCCCCCCGGAGAAACGCGGAATCGGCCTTGTGTTCCAAAACTATGCTCTTTATCCCCATATGACCGTTCGTGAGAACATTCTTTTTCCTCTGGAGAACCTCCGGGTGGAAAAGAAAGAAGCCAAAGAACGGACATTGGAAATGGCGAAGCTCGTTGGTCTCGAAGAGATGCTAGACCGCAAACCCAAGGAATTGTCCGGCGGACAGCAACAACGCGTTGCGATCGCCCGCGCCTTGGTCAAACGTCCCCGCGTCCTTTTGCTGGACGAACCGCTTTCCAATCTCGACGCCCGTCTGCGCCTGCAGACCCGCGAAGAAATCAAGCGGATCCAACGCGAAACCGGAATCACGACGGTATTCGTCACCCATGACCAAGAAGAAGCCATGTCGATTTCCGATGAAATCGTCGTCATGAAGGACGGGGTCATCCAACAAATGGGTGAACCGCAGGACGTTTACGATCATCCGGCGAACCTGTTCGTTGCCAAATTTTTGGGAACCCCGCAAATCAACGTTTTTGACGGTGAAATCAAAAACGGAACCGTCCTGATCGAAGGGATGGAAGTGGGGAAAAAGGATCTTCCCGATCAACCGATCACCGTCGGCATTCGGCCGGAAGGCTTCTTGGTTGACACAAAAGGCAAAAGTTCCTTCCGTTTCACGGTGGATTTGGTCGAAACGATCGGACGCGACACCACCCTGTTGTTTGACATGCTGGACGATAACGCCGCTTTGCTCGACCGCAAAACGTTCAAAGCCATCGTCGATGCCGGATATCGCATCAAAACCGGCGACTTGGTGCATTTCACCATCCGTCCCGACAAACTTCATTTGTTCGATAAATCCACCGGGATCGTTTTGTAGGTCCGGCCATGGAAACAAAAAACAACTGGAAGGCTTGGTTATACCTGGCCCCGATGCTGATATTGATGACCATTTTCACCTTTTATCCCTTGGTGAACTCGGTACTCATCTCCTTTTATGAAAACTATATGCCCCTCGCCAACGGCGGACGCGGGCAAGTGACCAGTTTCTTCACCCTTGCCAACTACACCAAGATTTTGGGTGACGACCTTTTCTGGGTTGCCATCAAAAATACTTTCGTCGAAGCATTTATTTCGGTTCCCGTTTCGATCATACTCGCCCTTTTGATTGCCGTCGGGTTGAAATCGATCACGAAACTGAGTAAATTTTTCCAAACGATCTTTTTCCTTCCGTACGTTACCAACGCCATTGCCATCGGGATGAGTTTTGCGGTCATGTTCCAACGGAATTATGGGTTGATCAACGCCATCCTCAACTGGTTCGGCATCGAAAAAATCA
>JAKLGB010000058.1 GCA_022710895.1 Bacillota bacterium | reverse complement strand
CAGATCGTCATGCCCGTTTTTGCAGATTTCGGTGATGCCGGAATCGAATAAAGCTTTGAGGAAACTGTTTCCGTAATCGAAAAAATAGGTGCCCCGGCCGATCAACTCGCGAATGGCTTCATAATGACGTTTTAGGCTGCAATCGACCCAAGTCCGGAATCCATCGGGATCGTCCTTCAGCATCGCCGTGCGTTGGTCGAACGTCAGATCGACGGGACAATACCCGCCTTCATAAACCGCATGACAACTGGTTTGGTCACTGAGGAGATCGATCGGGATTCGATGGCAACAAGCATATTCCAGCAAGGTGACGATGTTTCCATGGAAGGCGATCGCGCGCGCTTCTTTGCCTCCGATCGCCGTCGACGCGGCCATAAAGGCCGCACCGGGGTCGGTAACGACTTCGTCCACCCACCCTTGATCCTTGCGGGTCCGAATTCGGGATTCGTCGACTTCGGCGATCACGGCGACTCCGCCCGCGATGACGCAGGCTTTTCCTTGGGCGCCGCTCATTCCTCCAAGTCCGGATGAAACGAACATTTTCCCCCCGAGGTCCCCCTCGAGCGGGAGATGGAGTTTGGATCGGCCGGCGTTCAACAACGTCGAATAGGTGCCATGGACGATCCCTTGGGGTCCGATGTACATCCAACCTCCGGCGGTCATCTGTCCGTAACTGGCAACTCCGAGCTGGGCGGCGCGGTTCCATTGATCCAAACGATCGTACATCCCCACCATCAGCCCGTTGGTGATCAATACCCGGGGAGAACCCGGAAGCGAATCAAACAAGCCCAGCGGATGACCGGACATCATCACCAAGGTCTGGCGATCATTCATTTCCTGCAAATAGTATTTGACAAAGTGGTATTGCATCCAGTTTTGCAGGACCGATCCGGTTTCCCCGTAGGTGACCAGTTCGTAGGGATATAAGGCCACTTCAAAGTCGAGGTTATTGTCGATCATCACCTGGCAGGCGCGGCCTTCCAGCGTGTTCCCGGGATATTGATCCACGGGTTTTCCATAAAGCCGCCCGGAAGGACGGAACCGATATCCGTAGATTCTTCCTCGAGTCAGCAGTTCCTCGAGAAATTCCTCTGCCAACAGCTTCTGCCATTCGGGAGGAATGTAGCGCATGGCGTTATTCAAAGCCAGTTCGGTTTCCGAAGGAGTAAGCGTGAATTGGCGTTTGGGTGCACGTCGGATGCCTTCGACGAAGGCCGGTCGATCGGGAAGGACAGGAAAGACGTCCTTCAAGGAAAACGGATGTTTTTTTGTCATCGTTCCATCTCCTCCTTCTGCCAGACGGCATCGAGGACTCCCGTTCTGATCAAGGTCTCCGCCGTTTCGATGTGGGGATACATCACGACGTCACCGGAGAGGTAAGGTACGTGTTTTCGAAACAAGTCGTGGGCGAATCGAGTGGTTTTTCCCAACGGTTGGTTTCCGCCCCGCAAATCGATGGCTTGACAAGCGGAGAACCACTCCATCGCCACAACTTTACGGACATTTCCGAGAATGGAGCGGGCTTTTCGGGCCGCGATCGTCCCCATCGACACATGATCTTCCTGATTGGCGGAAGAGGGGATGGAATCAACGCTGGCGGGATGCGCCAGCACTTTGTTTTCGCTGACCAACGCGGCAGCGCTGTACTGAACGATCATAAAACCGGAGTTGATCCCCCCGTTTTTCACTAAAAACGCGGGGAGTCCGTTGGATAAAGCGGGGTTGACCAAGCGTTCGATTCGCCGTTCGGCGATATCGGCCAATTCCGCCAAAGCGATGCCGAGAAAATCCATCGCCAAAGCGACGGGCTGTCCATGGAAGTTACCGGCGCTGATGGCCTGACGATCGTCGGGAAATACGATCGGATTGTCGGTGACCGCATTCATTTCCGTTTCGACGATTCGCTCGACATAGCGAATGGCATCGAGGCTGGCACCGTGGACTTGGGGAGCGCAGCGGAGTGAATACGCATCCTGGACCCGAAGTTCGCCTTGACGGGTGACCCGGCCGCTTCCCTCCAGATGACGCAAGAGCCGCTGAGCGACTTCGCATTGACCGGTTTGCCCTCTTAAGGCATGAACACGCGGATCCAAGGAGTCGGTGATTCCCAACAGGGCTTCCCAGGATAGGGCCAAGCCCAACGTGGCGATTTTTTCCAAGCGCAGGGCATCGTAAACGGTAAGGGCGCCGATGGCGGTCATCGCCTGTGTCCCGTTGATCAAACAGAGACCCTCTTTGGCCTTAAGATCCACCAGAGGAGTGATTCCGGCCAATCGCAAGCCTTCCGCGGCCGGGTAACGTTGCCCTTGGAAGACGACTTCTCCCAACCCGATCAACGGCAACGACATCTGGGATAGCGGGGCCAAATCGCCGCTGGCTCCGAGACTGCCTTTTTCATAGACGACGGGAACGACGTCCTTGTTGATGAATTCCACCAGTTTTTCTATCGTTTCGAGACGGATCCCGCTGAACCCTTTGATGAGGGCGTTCACCCGCAGAATCATCATTCCGCGAACGATTTCCGCTTCCAAGGGATCGCCGACGCCACAGGCGTGGCTCATCAGCAAGTTCTGTTGGAGACGGCCGACATCGCAGGGATTGATCCGGACATCGGACAATTTGCCAAAGCCGGTATTGATTCCGTAAACGGGAACGTCGCCTTCGGCCACTTGGGCAATGAATCGCTCCGCAGAGCGGATGAGTTCTCGGTTGGCTTCCGCGACCGCGATCGGTTCGCGGTGGCGGGCCGCCTGAACAAACCCATCCAGAGTCAAGGTTTTTCCATCAAGCATCAACATCATATCACCTCGTCGAATACTATCATTATACCTTACGGGCGCGTAAAAAGAAAGCGTTTTCGGTCAGGGTCGGGGCCAAGAAAGGGCAAAAAAAAGAGAATGGAATTCATTCTCTTGGGGGATCGACTTTTTTCAAGAAAGCGTAGAATTCTGCTTCTTTCTCGCCATCGGCGGGGGACACCGTCCCTACGGGTGCCGCCAGGAGGGTGAATTCCTCCTCGCCATCCAAACCGAACAAGGCATCGCAAAGGGATGGGTCCAAGGCACCGATGGCGCAGGTCCCCAATCGGGCGGCTTCGCAAGCGATGTACAGGTTTTGACAAACATGACCGATGTCCACCAAAATGATGCGATGGGCAAACCGCGAATATCGCCACTCGGAACGATAGGGAATCACGCTCCAAAAAAAGACGACATTGGCGGCAGAAGCCCATCGTTGCCCATCTAGGGCTTCGGTCAATCGGCCTTCCAAATTCATCACCGCTCCGAGCGGTTCCAAACGGTGGTCCAACGGAAGGTAATGATAAAGACCGGGTGCCAATCCCTCGACTTTACGGACGGCCAAATAGGTTTCAAACGGGTGCCTGGCTCCCCCGGAAGGCACGGTCCGCAAGGTGGCGTATCGTTCTCCTCGGATTCTTTTGACCCCTTGCGTGCTCCAAAGCAAAAAAGACAGGTCTGTGAGGGTCATCTTCTCTTCGGTGTAAACGCGATGGCTTTCCCGGAGTTGAAAGATGGACAAGATGTCGGTCTCTCGGATCGAAGGGCGGAAGTCCCGCCGTAATTCGATCGTTTGATCCGATCGCGGAGCTTTGACCAGCGGCGGTTGCGGCACTTTATTCTGTTGATCGGAGCGTTCTCCTTCCTCACGATCGTGGTCATAGCGCAAAAAAGCCCGGTGGGTCCGAATCCGATCCTCGATTTGGGATGGTGTCAAGATGATCCCCTTCTTTCGTATCTCCATCGTATCATAAAGCCGCCCTTCGGACAAGAGCGAAAAAGAAAGCAGGCATCGGTGAGATGCCTGCAAAACGATCGATGGTGCGCCATCAGGGACTCGAACCCGGGACCCAATGATTAAGAGTCATTTGCTCTACCAACTGAGCTAATGGCGCATGCATACTATATGATATGCCAAAACCTTCGGTTTGTAAACTATTTTTTTCCGTCTTTCGCAAAAAAATCGGACAGGGAAGGAAAACGGATGATCCGCATTCCGTTGACGTCCGTCGTCGGTCGGACGAGTTCCACTTCGCTCTCGTTGAGGTAACGGGAAATGTTCGCGCAATCGGGATAAATCAAACCGATTTTCACCACTCGCTTGGCACTTTCGGGAGAATATTCCCGAAATGATTTGACCCCCGGAATCAAGACGGGTGCGCTGGAGCGCGACCAAGTCCGGGGATTGGAATTGATACACCAGAAATCGGGGTTGGTGATGATCAATTCGTTTTCGGGTCCCATCAAGACGATTTTGACCAAGATCAAACGTTCGGGGGTTTCCACCCGAAAATCGCAAGGTTCGCCATGCGCGGAGCGGATATCGGCTTGCGGAAAAATCTCCCGAAACGCGGCGAGAATGGTCTGTTCGCGCCGCAGGCGGTGTTTACGAACTGAATAGGCGATCAGAAATCCTGCCGCGACCACTATGGCAACTACGATGAAAATAATCCGTTCGGGTCCCATCGAAATCCCTCCGTTTCCGTAACGACATTATACCAAAGTCGCGGCGGGAAAGCAAAGAAACAAAGAAAAAAGTTGTTCCGAAGAACAACTTTTGACGGATATAGAGGAGATTAATTGCCCCAGGCTGCGTACAATTGATCGATCAACTGGAGATAGGTATTGGTCTTGATGGTGACGCCGGCGAGGCCGTCCACCAACGTCGTTCCGTTGAGCGAAACGCCACGGTCGGCGATCGATTGCAGGTTGGCGTTGTTGCCGTTGGCCATGACCCAGTTGGTGATCAGGTCGGCTTGTTCATGCCATTCGAGCGAGGTTTTGGCGGTTTCGGAGGCGGTCCAGGCTCCCGATGCGTAGACATATGCGGCACCGACGCCTTTCATACCGTAGTTGTCTCCGAGTTCCTGTTTCGAGAATCCGTTCCAAACAAAGGTTCCCGCGACGGCGTCTTTGGTGGCCTGCAGGGTGTCCAGTTTGAGGTTGGTGACTTGGCCGAGGTTATTGATGATCATCGATGCGAAATAGAAGTCAGTTCCGGAGCAGACGAACGTCTGGAATTTTCCCATCCGGGCGAGATCGACGGCTTCTTGAGCCAATTTGGTATATTCGGAGTTCGAGACCGTCACGCCGGCGACGTTCGAGAATTTTCCGGCTTTGGTGGTCATGGCCGAATCAACACCGTTTTCCAACAGGTAGGCTTCGATGAGTTCGGCTTGTTGGAACCATTCCTTGTAAACGGTCTGGCCTTCCATCCAAGCTTGATAGCCTTCCAAAGTGGCGGTTTGCGGATCCGCAAGCGTCGGAACGTATTGCGAATTGTAGAACATCTTGTAGCCGTAGCCGAGTTGCTTCTTCGTTTGGGCGTTCCAAGCGAAAACGTAGTTCGGGGCTTCGGTCGTGCCGTTGTTCGTGCGGGTTCCTTGACGGCAATCGATGAAGATGTCGGTGATTTCTCCGCCTTCGATGGTGACCGTCACCATCGTGACCTGCGGTTTGTTGCTGGATACGGTGACGGAATATGCGGTGAATTCTCCGTCAACCGGGAATTCCACGGCGACCGGAGCCGCCGTCGTGGACGTGGTCGTCGTCGTGTCGCAAGCGACGAGCAACACCGCCACAAAAACGAGCGATAAAGCAAGCAAGAATTTTTTCATTGTGTTTCCCCCTAATCTGTTATTTTTAATTCATGCATACAATATTATACTTGATAAGGTCGCAAATATCAACATGATAAAGATGGAGCCGTGATGAAAATGTTTCCGCGCTTTTTCTTGGGTTTATTTTGCCGAGGAGGCGGGTTGCGCGGAGGCTTTCACCATTTCGTCGAGATACTTGTTTAAGGCATCCCGATCCGAAGGTTTGATCGGTTTGCAGGCGGTGGCGTTGATCTTTCCCTCCAGCATGGCCCGAGCGAGATCGCGGCACCCCGCGAATCCGCAAGCGCCGCAATTGGCGCGGGGAAGCATCTTCTCGATGTCGTCCAAACGGGTATCTTCCTGAACGGCGAAATACTTGGCGACGAGGTAGATGAGGATTCCGAGAATTAAGCCCAGAAGGCCGAGAACCAAAGGCGGAATCAAAATGGCACGAATGGTGTCGCCCATACTAGATGATCCCTCCAAACCGCGCGAAGATCATCGCAAGGATGGCGGCGACGACCATGGCGATCGGCACCCCTTGGAACGCTTTCGGAATCGGATTGTATTCCAATTTCTCGCGGATGATCGCATAGATGTACATCACGAAGAGATACCCGAAACCGATTGCGGCGGAGTAGACCAGCATCTCGACAAACGAATACGATTGATCGATGTTGGTCAACGCCACGCCGAGGACGGCGCAGTTGGTCGTGATCAAGGGAAGGTAGATGCCCAGCGCTTTATACAGACTGGGAGAAAACTTTTTGATCAGGGTCTCCATCATTTGAACCAACGCCGCGATGACGAGGATGAAAACAATCGTGCGCATGTATTCGATTTGAAGCGGAATCATGACGAAATTGTAGATGGTCCAGGTGACGATGGCAGCGAGAACGATGACGACGATGACCGCCAGTCCCATTCCCAGCGAAGAACTCCGTTTCTTGCCGACGCCGATGAACGAACAGATGCCGAGAAATTGGGTGAGGAGGACGTTTTCGATAAAGAAGGCGGTAAACGCTAAGGCAATGAGTTCCATTATTTCGTTCCCCCTTTCACCGCCGCGGCGGCGAGTTTGGCTTTCTTCGCGTTTTCAATGGCGGCGATGACCGCGAGGATGAATCCGAACGTGAAGAAGGCCCCGACGGGTTTCAAGAACATATCGATCGGCTGGATTCCCAGAAAATCATAGAGGAAATGCAAATCGAGGGCGGCCTCGCCCCAGACCGTGATCGTTCCGGCCCCGAGGATTTCTCGGACCAGACTCATGATGGCGATTGCCAGCGTGAAGCCCAACGCCATGCCCGCTCCGTCGATCACGGATTCCAACGGCTTGTGATCGCTGGCGAAGGCTTCTGCCCGTCCGAAGATGATGCAGTTGACGACGATGAGAGGGATGAATACGCCCAAGGTTTCAAACAGAACGGGGACGAAAGCTTTCATGACCATTTCAACGATGACGACGAGGGAGGCGATGAGAACGATGAACACGGGAATTCGGACCGGCATCACCAGTTCGCGGATTTTCGGATTGACGGTCACGAGAGAAACTAAGAGGTTGGAAAACACCAGAACGAACAATAGAGCCATTCCCATTCCGATCGCATTTTCCAAAGATTTGGTGATGGCCAAGGCCGGGCAGGTGCCAAGCACTTGAACGAACAAGGGATTCTCTTTGATGAATCCTTTGAAGAAATTTTCTTTAGCGGTCATTATTGTCCACCTCCGAAGTCGATGGCAGCTCGGGTCCCGGCCACGATGAAGCAATTCCGGACTCCGGCATTCGTTATGGGAGCGGTCGGAGAGGAAGTCGCATCGAACTGGGAGAGATCGGGAAGGATGGAGCCGACCATGTTGTAATCATGGGATTGCAAGACATCTGCCCCGATGCCCGCGGTTTCATTATGGGCCAGAACCGAGTAGCCCAACACTTCCATGTTTTCATCGACGACGATCATCATTTTCAGACCCGAGGAATACCCGGATCCGATCACGGTATAGACAGCGACCTTCAAATCCCCGTTTTGACTCAGATAGATGGCTTTTTCGATGGTTGAGGAAATACCGGACTGTTCGGAAATATCATCATAATCCGCCAAAACGATGCCCATTTCTTCCAATGCGGCATATTTTTCCGCCTTTTCGCGGGCTTCGATGATCGGGGCGGTGAAGAAATTGACAACGGCGAGAACCGTGCCGCAAACGATACCCAGGATCAATAATACCAATCCGGAAGTAAGTGCTTTTTTCATGTTAATTACCTCCGTTCAAATCTTCGAGGAAAGCATCCAAAAGCGTGAGCATGGCTCGAAGCGCGGGGCCGGTTCCTTGGGACGCCCCGGCGACCGCATCGACGGCGGAGATGACTCCGGCGGTTTGATATCGATTCAGGAAGTAGTTCTCGGCCGCCGGAACGGGGCCGCCGGTGTAACTTCCGTATTCGATGTTG
>JAKLGB010000057.1 GCA_022710895.1 Bacillota bacterium | reverse complement strand
CCACTTTGACGGCGACAACACTCCGTTCGTCGTCGGTTCCGCCCTCCTCGCTTTGGAAGGCGATCCGAAATGGGAAGCCAAAATCGTCGAATTGATGGAAACCGTCGACAACTACTTCCCGCTGCCGCAACGCGACACCGAAAAACCCTTCTTGATGCCCGTGGAAGATGTCTTCACGATCACCGGACGCGGCACCGTCGCCACCGGCCGTGTCGACCGTGGAACCATCCGCGTCGGCGATAACGTCGAAATCATCGGTATCAAAGAAACCAAACCGACCGTCGTCACCGGCGTCGAAATGTTCCGCAAACTCCTTGACTTCGCCCAAGCCGGCGACAACGTCGGGTTGCTGCTCCGCGGCGTCGCTCGCGAAGAAGTTCAACGCGGACAAGTCATCGCCAAACCGAAGTCGGTTACTCCCCACACCAATTTCACCGCTCAGGTTTATGTCCTGACCAAAGATGAAGGCGGACGTCACACCGCATTCTTCTCCAACTATCGTCCGCAATTCTACTTCCGCACGACCGACGTCACCGGAATCATCACCCTTCCGGAAGGCGTGGAAATGGTCATGCCCGGCGACAACATCGAAATGAACGTCGAATTGATCCACCCGATCGCCATGGAACAAGGAACCAAGTTCTCCATTCGCGAAGGCGGACACACGGTCGGCGCCGGCTCGGTTGTTACCATCGTCAAGTAATTCCCTTACAAATCAAGGATGCTTCGGCATCCTTTTTTTGTGTCTCGCACCGGGTCCATGCTATAATGGAAAGAGAGAAGGGGGATCGAGCCATGTACTTTGATTCGCATTGTCATTTAAATGATGAAAAGCTATTCCCTTTTGCCGAATCTTTGGTTCGCGAAGCGGAAAACGCCGGTCTCGCCGGGATGATCTGCATCGGATACGATGCCGAAGCCAATCGGCGAGCCCTCGAATTGGCTACGCGTTATGCCTCCGTCTATGCAGCCGTCGGGTTTCACCCGGAAGCCGCTCATCAAGTTCAAGCGGGGGATTGGGTGGAATGGGAAGAAATGCTGAAACATCCGAAAGTGGTGGCGATAGGCGAATGCGGTTTGGATTATTACTGGGAAAAAACCCATATCGATGAGCAAAAAGCCGTATTTCGACGGCAGTTGATCATCGCCGCACAACGGGGTATGCCCGTGGTCGTCCATATGCGCGAAGCCACCGAAGATACCCGAATCATCTTGAGCGAGCCCCGAGAAAGGACCTTAAGCGGAGTGATGCACTGCTACTCCGGATCCGTGGAGTCGATGCGGGATTTTCTGAATTTGGGAATGCATATTTCTTTGGCGGGACCGGTGACATTCAAAAACGCCCGGCAGCCGAAGGAAGTGGCTGTCGCCGTTCCCGAAGGCCGCTTGCTCATTGAAACCGATTCGCCGTATCTCGCCCCCGTTCCATTCCGAGGAAAAGATAATCAACCCGCGTTTTTACCTTATGTATGCAAAACGATCGCCGAACTGCGGGGAACGCCCGTCGAAGCCTTGGCCAAAATTACGACTGCCAACGCCGAAAGGCTGTTTGGGATTCGGTAAGAACGCTCTCCCTTACCATTTAGCATCTTCAGATGATCGCCGGACGGCCTTGGGCCGATGCCGGCGTTCTTTATATTGTGAATCCCGATCCGAGATGCCCGGAGATTGGGATTTGCTTGAAAAACGGAGCGTTTTCAAGTACAATAGAACCGAGTTCTCCATAGGAGTTGATATCATGGGACTGACCGCCGGAATCGTCGGATTGCCCAACGTAGGCAAATCGACATTGTTTAACGCTTTGACCAAATCCAATGCATACGCTGCGAATTTTCCGTTCGCAACCATTGATCCCAATGTCGGAATCGTTCAAGTTCCGGATGAACGAGTCGATGTTTTGAGCCGAATGTATCAACCGAAGAAAACCATCTATACGACCTTTGAATTCACCGATGTTGCGGGCTTGGTCCGCGGCGCGTCGAAGGGAGAGGGATTGGGAAATCAATTTCTTTCCCATATCCGCAATGTCGACGCGATCTGTCAGGTGGTACGATGTTTCGATGATGATAACGTCGTTCATGTCGAAGGAAAAGTCGATCCCCTTCGAGATATGGAAACCATTCAACTCGAACTGATATTCGCGGACATGGACACCGTGGAAAAACGCCTGCCGAAAATCGAAAAACGAGCCCAGATGAAAACCGACAAAGAAGCCATCGTCGAATATGGTTTGTTAATGAAAGTCTATGAAGGGTTGAAACGCTCCCAGCCGATTCGTTCCTTGAATTTGAGCGAAGAAGAAAGCAGACAAATCCGCAGTTTCAGTTTCTTGACCGCCAAACCGATGCTCTACGTTTGCAATGTTTCGGACGAGGAAATCGCCGATTATGGCGATAATGCGTATGTGACAGCGGTTCGTTCCATCGCTGACTCCGAAGGTTCCAGGACGTGCGTGATCAGTGCCAAGATCGAGTCCGAACTCGCACAACTCTCGGACGAAGAACGGCTTAGTTTCCTCTCGGAACTCGGGGTCCGGGAATCGGGATTGGCCGAATTGATCCGACAGAGTTACGATATGCTTCGGCTCCAAACGTTCCTGACGGTCGGAAAAGACGAGGTCCGGGCATGGACTTTCCGTCGGGGGGCAAAAGCTCCGGAATGTGCCGGGATCGTCCACTCTGATTTTGAAAAAGGTTTTATCCGTGCCGAGACCATCGGTTATGCGGATCTCATTGCTTGCGGGTCCGAAGCCAAGGCGAAAGAGATGGGAAAAATTCGGCTTGAAGGCAAAGACTATGTGGCTCAAGACGGAGATATCTTCCATTTCCGTTTCAATTTGTGAGCGGGTGAGACCATGGAATTGAATCAACAAGGAAAAATCTGTTTTCAAGAGGAATATACCCTTTTCGGAATTTCGTATTCCGATGCCCTTCAATCTTTGAAGGAACATATTCCGGAATATCGGGACGTTAAAATCATTCTTTCGGATGAAACCGGAGATTTAATCGTGGGTTTCTTTACCGAGTCCCGGGACCAGAGACATTACAACCGTACGCTCAAACTGTTCAAGAAAAACTTTGCGGAATGGATCCTTACTCCGCCGAACATCTCATTGGAGCGTCTTTTTTTCCAGACGATGTCCGAACGGAAATTCCATGTTTCCACCGCCGAATCCTGTACGGGAGGATTGCTCGCCGCCCGTATCATCAATGTCAGCGGTTCCTCCTCGATCATCGAAGAAGCCTTCATTACCTATTCCGAACAAGCCAAAATGAAAGTGCTCGGAGTATCGGAATCCATCTTGCGCCGCCATGGTGTCGTCAGTGAAGAAAGCGCCGGGGAAATGGCCAGATGTCTGAAAAAACTGACAGAGTGCGAGTTGTGTGTTTCCATTACCGGATTAGCCGGTCCCACCGGAGGAACCGAAGCGACCCCCGTAGGAACGGTCTGCTTCGGATTTGCGTTCTTTGATGAGGTAAAAACCTTCCGACAATGGTTTTCTGGTGACCGGAATGCCGTCCGCGCCAAAGCCGCGAGTTACGCATTGGCTCAATCATTGGTCCTTTTGAAAAATCAAAATGCGAGATGAGACCAGAGAGGTTCTTCAATGAAAAAAAGCCTATCTAAACGCGTCGCCTCGCTTTGGATGATTGCGGGAATTTATTCGCTGGCCGTCGCTTTTGGTGTGTTGACCTACCTTCTTGTCGACTGGGACAACGAGATCGGAAAGATGTTGCTGGCGGATGTCGCCGCCACGCTTGTGGTATGGTTATTCGGAATTGTTCTGGATAATTCCAGCGTCTATGATCCCTATTGGAGTCTCATCCCTCCCCTGATGATCGCAGGATGGATTCTTTCCCTCAAACCGGAACGGTGGGAGGGCATCGTCGCCCTCGGGCTGGTTGTTTTGTTTTGGTCCATCCGTCTGACCCGAAACTGGTTCGGGGGCTGGACGGATTTTGACCATCAAGATTGGCGATATACCATGATTAGGAATTCTCACCCGAAATTGTGGTTTTTGGCCAATCTCTTCGGCATCAATCTGATGCCCACCCTGATTGTTTTCCTGCAATTGGCCGGAGTTCCGGCTTTCATTCGAAAAGATCCGGGATTGAACGCATGGATCGTTTCCGGTCTTTTGATCTGCTTGGGCGCGGTAATCATTCAAGCGACCGCGGATCACCAGATGGAATCATTCCGCAAACGCAATCAAGGCCGAAAACTATGCATCGATGAAGGGTTGTGGCGGTATTCGCGTCACCCCAATTATTTCGGGGAAGTCGCCATGTGGTGGGGTGTCTGGCTGATTCTCTCGGGTGGGATCGGTATGACAATGGTATCCTTGATTCCGCCCGTGACGATGACATGCCTTTTTTTATTCATCAGCATCCCGATGATGGAAAAGAAGATTCTTTCGACCCGTCCGGAGTACGGGAAAAGCATCGAAACGATATCGATGCTGATCCCGTTTTTCCGTCGTCGTCCGAAAACGGAAGAAGATTCGGTAATCACCCGCGATTGACGAGGTAATAACCTCGTTTCTTTTTTCGCTTTTACGAAACCCGATCAACGTTTTTTATGGACAAACCCCTAGGGTTGTGATATAATAACCGAGCGTGAGAAAACTCACCACCTTGCTGCAAGCAAATTGCAGCCATCAGACCATAAGGAGGAACGAAAATGAGTAAGTATGAAGTGATGTACATCATCCGTCCCACCGTTGAAACCGAGGCCCGGAAAACGTTGATCGAAGAAGTCAACGCCATCCTGACCACTCGGGGAACCGAATCGGTGATTGTCAACGAATGGGGATTGAAGGAATTCGCTTACGAAATCGACGATTTGAGAAAAGGCTATTATGTCGTCTTGACCTTTTTAGCGAATGCCGATGCCGTCCACGAACTCGACCGCGTGCTCGGACTCAAAGAGACCATCGTCAGACATTTAACCGTCAACAGAGACGAAAAGTAAGCGGAGGAGAGACCGATGCTTAACCGAGTCGTGCTGGTCGGGAGATTGGTCAAGGATCCCGATTTGAGACACACGCAAAGCAACAACATCCCGTTTGTTTCTTTCACGATCGCCGTTAACCGCCCGTTTACCAGCGGAGGTTCCAACGCCGACAATCCCGGAAGCAATAACAACACGACTGACTTTTTCCCCTGCGTCGCTTGGCGAAAACAAGCCGAAAACATCAGCAAATACGTCAGCAAAGGCCATATGGTAGCCGTCGAAGGTCGTTTGCAGACCCGCGACTATATGGATCAAAACACCAACACAAAAAGATATGTCACCGAAGTCGTCTGCGATAACGTCGAATTCCTGGAACCCAAAGGAAGCAATCCCGATTATGTCCGCCCGGCCGTTGACAAAGAAATCCCCGTTGAAAAAGACAACGGCATTCAGGTCATCGAAGACGACCTGCCATTCTAACCCATAGGAGGAATCACGATGTATACCAGCACCAGACCCGCCGGCGGGTCCCAAGGCGGAAACCGCGGCATGCGTAAAAGAGCCAAAAAAAGATGCTATTTCACCGACAATAAAGTCACGTATATCGACTACAAGGACTATGAACTGCTGAAACGGTTCATCTCCGAACGTGGGAAGATCCTTCCCCGCCGCGTGACCGGAACCAAGGCTTATTACCAGAAGCACCTGGCCGTCGCCATCAAGCGCGCCCGCTTCATGGCATTGCTTCCCTACGTCAAAGACTAGCGCGAAAAGACTCTTCGGAGTCTTTTTTTTCCAGTTTCGGGATGCGATTGGCAAAAACATCATAGTATGATATAATATTTTTGATATGACGAAAGGAGTGGCAAAGTGAAGAAAAGGACTCTCTTTTTCGGAATTCTGACTTTGATCGTCTTCTTGGCGCTGAGCGTGTTCGGCATCCTCTATCTTTTGCAACAGGACAATCTGCTTCTTACCATTCTCGCCGCCGCTTTGGCCGCCACGATTCTTGTCAGTGCCCTCATCAACATCATCGCCAACCGCAAACGGATCGGAACGATCCGATCGCTGGAAGAAAAACTGAAAGAAACCAACCTCTTGTCCCGTCGATTGAAAAACAGCGAAGACATCGCTTTGAGTTACCTTCCGATCGGGATGATCATTTATGACGACAATTTCACGATCACATGGGCAAACAGCATCGCCAAAGAATTCTTCTCCAACATTTTGATTGAAAGAAAACTCTCTTTTGTCCATGAAAGTCTCTTCAACATGATTCAAAAACGCGAAGGAAAATTCATTCTCAACATCTACGGAAAAGACTATGAAGTGATCCATTATCCAAAGAACCGCTGTGCCTATTTGTTTGAAGTCACCGAACGCGAAGACTTCAAAAAACGGCTTGTCGAGAACACCCCGGTGATCGGAATCCTGAGTTTGGACAACATCGAAGAAGCTACGGCCAACATGGATCTTCAGGTTCGAAACAACATCATCGGCAAATTCTTGGGCGCGATGGACAACTGGTGCAAGAAGTATGACATCTATTTCGTCAACATCCGAACCGACAAATCGATCATCAGCCTATCCAAAAAGCAGTTGGAACAGGTGATGAAAGATGAGTTTTCCATTTTGGACGGAATCAACGAAATCGCCAACCAAAACGAAATCCGCGTGACCTTGAGCGCCGGAATCGCCTGCATGGACGTTCCCTCCGATCAATTGGGCGATTATGCCGAAGAAGCCCTGAAGTTAGCGCTTGGACGCGGGGGCGACCAAGTGGTCGTCCATCTTCAGAACCAACCACTCAAGTTCTTCGGGGGTCGTAGCAACACCGTCGAAAAACGAACCAAAATCATGGCTCGGATCAATTCTCGGGCGCTGAGCGATCTCATCGCCAAAGCCGATACTACCTATGTGATCCCCCACAAAAACACCGACCTCGATGCCCTCGGCTCCGCCATCGGTCTATTGCATATGGCCCTGGGACAGAAAAAACCGGCCAAAATCGTCTTGGATTTTGACAAGATCGATCACACCTGCGCCAAAGTGGTCGACATGCTTAACCGAGAAAACGTAAAACTTCTGGAATATCTGATCGACCCCGACGATGCTTTGGAGGAAATCAATGCCAACTCGCTGGTAATCATCGTCGATCATCACAGTCCGAATCAGACGATAGAACCGAAATTGCTGGAAAAAACGAAATCCATCGCCATCATTGACCACCATCGACGCATTGATAATCTGTTGTCCGAAGTCAGCTTGAATTATGTAGAACCCTACGCCTCCTCCTCGGTCGAACTCGTCGTCGAATTGGTCGAACTCTACAACTATGAAGTGGACGTCGACGCTTTCACCGCCACGGTGATGCTGGCGGGCATGATGATCGATACCAACAACTTTACCTATCGCACCGGCGTTCGCACCTTTGAGGCCGCGGCACTCCTGAAGCGGATGGGAGCCGATCCCTTCAAAGCCCGTTTGATTCTTCGAGAATCGCTTGACGACATCAAGACCAAATCGAATCTCGTCAACTCCGCCGCCATCATCGGCGATCACTTCGCCATTGCGACCGTCGCTCCCGGAAATAAGACGGATCGCGTCCAATTGGCCCAGACCGCCGACGATCTTCTGGAAATCGACAACATCATCGCCTCTTTTGCCATCGGAGATATCGGGAATGAGACCATCGCCATATCCGCCCGTTCCATCGATAAATTCAACGTTTCCGTCTTGATGGAACAATTCGGCGGCGGGGGTCATCTTAATAACGCCGCAGCACAAATCACCGGAAAAACCATCCCTGAAATCGTAAAAACGCTCGAAGAAATTCTGACTGCATCCTTCAAGGAGGACACCACCATGAAAATTATCCTCATCAAAGACATTAAAGGCAAAGGCAAGCGGGGAGATATCATCGAGGTCGCGACCGGCTACGGGAACTTCCTCTTGACTTCCAAACAAGCCATCGATGCCAGCGTGGCCAACATCAAGGCCTTGGAAGACGAACGGCAGAAAGCCGAGAACGATGCGATCGCCGATTTGGAAGCGATGAAGAAACTCAAAGTCGAAATCGAAAACCGACCGATCAAGTTATATGTCAAAATCGGCGAATCGGGGAAAT
>JAKLGB010000056.1 GCA_022710895.1 Bacillota bacterium | reverse complement strand
GCCGGAGAAATCCGGAACAAAGGTGGTACCGCGGTGATCAATCGTCCTTTTTTAGGGCGATTTTTTTATTTTCCAAGGAGGGTTATACCATGATTGACATCAAATTCGCGGATGGTTCCGTGAAAAAATTCGAACGCGGCATTTCGGCCGAAGCCGTCGCCGCGGCGATTTCTCCATCATTGAAAAAACGATGCGTCGCCGCCAAGGTGAACGGGGTTCTCGTCGACCTCGTTCGTCCCATCGAATCGGACGCCGACCTCGAGTTGATCCTCGATGACCGCCCCGAAGCGCTGGAAATTCTTCGGCATTCTTCCGCTCACTTAATGGCCCAAGCCGTCAAATCGCTTTATCCGGAAGCGCATTTCGGTGTGGGGCCGGCGATCGAGGAAGGCTATTATTATGACATCGACTTCGGAGACAAGGTCTTGACGGACAGCGATTTACCCGAAATTGAAAAAGCGATGGCCAAACTCGCTTCGGGAAACCAATCGGTTTCCCGTCGCGAAGTATCCAAAGCGGAAGCCTTGAAAGTGTTCGCCGACGATCCGTATAAAACCGAATTGATCAACGATCTGCCGGAGGGCGAAATCATCACCCTCTATTCCCAAGGCGACTTCACCGACTTGTGCCGGGGACCGCATCTTCCTTCGACCAAGTGGATCAAGCATTTCAAATTGACGTCTTTGGCCGGCGCATATTGGCGCGGAGACTCGAAAAACAAACAGTTGACCCGGATCTACGGAACCAGTTTTTTCAGCGCCGAAGAGTTGCAGAGCTATTTGAAGCTGGTCGAAGAGCGTAAAAAACGCGATCATCGGAAACTGGGAAAAGAACTGGATTTGTTCATGCTTTCGGAATACGGCCCGGGCTTTCCCTTCTGGTTGCCCAAAGGCATGATCCTTCGCCGCGAATTGGAAGCTTTCTGGTACAAAGTCCACCTGAAAGAAGGCTATCAGCTGATTCAAACCCCGATCATGCTCAACAAGGAGTTGTGGGTCATTTCCGGGCACTGGATGAATTATCGCGAAAATATGTATACTTCGGTCATCGACGATCAGGAATTCGCCATCAAACCGATGAACTGCCCCGGCGGGATGCTCGTCTACAAGCGTGACATCCACTCCTATAAGGATTTTCCGCTCAAGGTCGGAGAACTCGGATTGGTTCACCGGCACGAAGCCAGCGGGGCGCTGAACGGGTTGTTCCGTGTCCGCAATTTCACCCAGGATGATGCCCATATCTTCATGACCGAAGACATGATCGTCCATGAAATCGCCGAATTGGTTCGACTTTACGACTATATGTATTCCGTCTTCGGACTCTCTTATCACATCGAACTTTCGACTCGGCCTTTGGAAAAATTCATCGGAGAAATCGCCACGTGGGACCGTGCCGAAAAAGCCTTGGCGGACGCCCTGAAGTCGATGGGAAAAGAGTACAAAGTCAATCCCGGCGATGGTGCCTTCTACGGTCCGAAGCTGGACTTCAAACTCCGCGACTCGATGAATCGGATCTGGCAATGCGGCACCATTCAACTGGACATGAATCTCCCCGAACGCTTCGATTTGACCTATGTGGATGCCAACGGGGAAAAGAAACGTCCGGTCATGCTGCACCGCGCTCTGTTCGGTTCGATCGAACGCTTCATCGGCATCCTGATCGAACATTATGCCGGAGCGTTCCCGACTTGGTTGGCTCCGGTTCAAATCAAATTGATCGCCGTCAATCCCGACTTGCACAAAGCCTACGCCGATCGAGTGATGAAGACGCTGCTCGACCGTGAACTCCGGGTCGAAACCGATTATCGCGAAGAGAAACTCGGTTATAAGATTAGGGAAGCTCAAACTCAAAAAATCCCCTACCAGATTATTTTAGGGGATCGCGAAGCCCAAGAAGAGATGGTTACTTTCCGCAGGTACGGAAAAGAAGAATCGTTCACGGTTTCACTGAACGACTTCGTCGAAATGATCCAAAAGGAAATCGCCAACAAATGATGGTTTTCGGAACCCCGAGTTTTCGGGGTTCCTTTGATATTAAGAAAACGACTTGATAATTTTTTCATTTTCCCATATAATGAGGGCGATTAGGAAAGGAAACCCGCCATGAAAATCGTTCAAATCAAACCCGCCTTCTCCTTTACCGGCCTTTTCCTTGCGGTTGTTTGCGCGATGAACATCGTGGTGGTATCCATGCAAATCCGGTTGTCTTTCGATTGGCCGCCGATGGTCCTGTTGATTCTTTTGATCGACACTTTAGGGTTGATTCTTGCCAGGGAAGCATGGAGCGCGAAGGCGGTCCGTCAGGGAAACACTTATGTCTATCTCAAAGGGGACATCCTCTATTTTCACGAGCGGACTCCCTTTGGAAAAGAACGGTGGAGCGTGATCTGGAACCTCAAGGCCTTCGACCACTTTTTTGTTCGGAAATCGCGACTGTTGGGAGAACTCCTCATCGGAAAAAGGATCCGCGACGGAAAACAGCGAATCCTGTTACGCTCCGGATTGTTGGAACGATCGGGATCGGAACTCGCCGCCCTTTTCAACAACGCCAAGGGTCCCGTGGTCGCCGCTTATCGCGAGGATACCGGGGAAAAGGAGGAGTCAATCGTCTCATGAAAATCATTCAGACCGGGTTGATTCCGCGAAACCGGGAATTTCTGCTTTGGGCCTTGATGATTCTGGTTCTGGGGGCTTATCTTTCCGAGCTGATTCGCTTAGAATTCATTTTCGGCGTCGATCTGATATGGCAATCGATGGTCACCGCCGTCATCGTGTTTCTGTTGGGATTTGTCTTGATCGCCAATCGTCGGTTGGGAAGAACCGGACGATGGTATTTGTTTGTCGACGAGACCGGATTGAGAAAAATTCGTCCGGGTTTATTCGGGGGCGAAACCGTGATGGCCAAACTGGAGTTTGCCAAATGTCTGAAATTGGAAATGGTCGATGATTGGTTCGCCGGGGAATGTTTACGGGCGGAGATGGCTTTTTCGCAAAGAGCGATGATGATTCCTGTGGGTCAATATGAAAAATCCCCCAGCGAAATTTGGGAGATTTGTCAGAGGATGATGGAAGGTTCCGGTAAAAACGTTTGAAATAGCCGCCGAGGCTATTTTTTTTTGGACAACCGTTCCGCAAGGCCGGAGTCGGGATCGATAAAGATGGTTTTTTGGTGAGATAGGGTGACAAAACTTCCCTGGACTCCGGGGACTTTTTTGACCCATTTGACCAGCGTATAGTCGACCGGAACCGAAGAAGAGTGCCGAGCTTTGGAGTAAAGTGCGGCCAAGTTCGCAGCCAACCGAATGGAATTTTCCGAGAGGGAATCGGGGGAACGGACCAGAACATGGCTCCCGGGGATGTCCTTCGTGTGAAACCACCACTCGTTGGGTCTGGCGAGCTGATGGGTGATCAATTCGTTCTGTAAGTTGTTCTTACCGACGAGGATTTCCACTCCGTCCGGGGTCACATAAACGTCATAGTTGGGTTTTCTTGGGCTGCTTTTTGTCGTCTTGCCGGCCGAAAGATATCCATTTGTTTTCAATTCCTCGCCCATTTCCAACAGGTCGTTGAGGGAGGCGGTTTCCATCTGCGTCAGCAACAAATCAAAGTAATCGATCTGTTGATGCGTTAAGCGAATCTGTGTCTCCAAATGACCCAATGCCTGCCGACTCTTTTTGTAGCGTCGATAATAGGCCATGGCGTTTTGGTTGGGGGTAAGGAGACGATCCAAAGGGATAACGACCTCTCGGTTCAACTCGAAAGAAAAGGCCTTCAGGACTTCGTCCCCCTTTTGAACCGATTCGGAGAACTGACGGACCATATCGCCGTAAATTCGCTGAATATGGCCGTTTTTCGCTTCTTCAAGTTCGCGAGTCAGTTTTTCCAATTTGTCTCGGTTTTTTTCATATTCGCGTTTGACCAATTGGAGGATCTGCTTGGATACTTGTTTGGTACGCTCCTGTTGCCCTGTTTCGTAAAAGACTTCGTCCAAAAGGGACGACAAGGATGGGAAAGATCGTTTGTCGCCATCCGGGAACAGGTCAAACCAATAAAAACGCATCTTTCCGCCCCAAATACCCACCGTCGGGCGGATCGGTTCGGCCATCATCCGTTCGAATGCTTCCAGACTCCCGGGTGCTCCGGTTTCGGTCGCCCTTACCAGATAAGAAGCGGAAAGCGGAGAGAGTCCGCGAATGGAATCCACGAGCATCCGTTCGTCCAACTCGACCGTTCGTTGAAAAAAAGCCGCGATGGCCGGGGAGTCCGAAGGGGGAATTTTATGGTCTGCCGGACATTCATAAGTCAATCCTTTGAGAAATGCTCTTTGTTGTCCATCGAATGGGCTGACACGCTTATGACAATCGATGATCGTCCCGTCCGTTTCGGTCAACAACAGGTTCGCCGATTTGCCCATTAGTTCCATGATGAGGTGATAAGTCACTTTTTCCCCGAAATCGTTGCGGGCGTCAATTACTGTTTTCAGGATCCGATCATCGTTCAGCGAACCGATTTCGCGAATGACCCCACCTTCTAGGTATTTGCGCAGCAGCATGGCGAATCCGGTGGGTGCGGCCGGCTTGTCATAGGATTTCCAAGTGAGATGAGTTCGCGGGGCTTGAGGTGAAAGCGAAAGGAACCATTGAAGGGTGATGCCGTCTTTGTGAACGACAAACAAAAAGTCGGTCCGGGACAATTGATAGACTTTACTCAACCGTCCGGATGCCAAATCGTGATGTAACTCCCATCCTAACCGATGGATAAAACAACCGTCCATGCTCATAGAATCACCCACCCCATTATATCACACATCAATTATTCGCAAAAAAATATTCTTTTTTTGAGCGGTGTGTGATATGATAGGTAATAATGTCGAAATCCGGAGGTGACCCTTTTGAAACTGAACGAGCGCGGTTTGTTGGTCGTCATGAGTGGCCCGTCGGGTGTCGGAAAAGGCACGATCCGTAAAGCTCTGTTCCGGATTCCTGACAATAATTTCACCTACTCCGTTTCGATGACCACCCGAAAACCGCGTCCCGGGGAAGTCGATGGCGTTGATTATTTCTTCGTTTCCCGTTCCGAATTCGAAGCAAACATTCGTGCCGGTCGCCTCTTGGAATATGCGGAATTCGTAGGAGAGTATTACGGTACTCCGCTTTCCTTCATTGAACAAAAACTGTCCGAAGGTAAAGAGGTCATCATCGAAATCGAAGTTCAAGGCGCCCTTCAGGTTCGCGAGAAGATGCCTGATGCCGTGTTCGTCTTCATCGTTCCCCCTTCAAAAAAAGCGTTGGAAGAACGATTGATCAGCCGGGGAACCGAAGACGCAAAAATCATTCAACAACGACTGGAAAAGGCCGAAAGAGAATATAACTTGGCATACAAATACGATTATATCGTCGTGAACGACGACGTGGGCAACGCCGCCGACCGGATTTATGCCATCATTCGTGCCGAGCATGCCAAAACCGAACGTTCGATTCAAAAATACACCAAACTCATGGAGGGTAAAGAATAAATCATGGCAAACAGAAACATGGACGGACTCCGTTATCCGTCCATCGACGATCTTTTGAAGGTCATCGATTCCAAATACAAACTGGCCTACATATCCGCCAAGCGCGCGAAGATCATCAAACAGGACGGATACTCTTCGGTGGACAACAAGTGTGTCAAACCGGTGGGGCAGGCCCTGGAAGAAATTTTGGCCGAAAAAGTCAAAGCCGAGTTTTGAAACAGTCGAAAGGCTGTTTTTTTTCTGATTTCGATCGCAATTGGAACCACGTTACCTCGGTTCCATATGGTATAATAAAACATAGTGATGGGATGTGATAACATGGACCAAGGAATCTGCAGACTCCTTCAACTGATCCAGTTGGATGATCCGGCCGTCTCAGAATATGCATCGTTATCGGGTGTTGAAGTCGACCAGGCCACCAGCACCTGGTTTTTCCGAATCGCTTTCGAGCGCCCGATTCCGATCCTCCGGTATCGGAATTTTGTCAAGAAACTGATGGGGATCCCCGAGGGGAATCCCGCCGTCAAACACGTCGATTACCAAATCACCATGGGGACGGTTACCGAAGAGGATCTTTTTGATTATTATGATTTTGTCATCGACCTGTTGATTCAGGAAGATCCCAAAGTCATGCCGCTGAAAGAATATCCCACCGATGTCGCCGAGGGGCTGGTTTCCATCAAAGTGCCGCAAGGGGCGGTTTCGGCCAATCTTTTCCGCAAGCAAATCGAAAACGAACTGGCAAAGAACGGTTTTCAAGCCACCGTAAAAATCCAAGTCGATGACACCATCAAACCCATCGACGAAGAAATCCAAAAGGCCAACCGGGTCTTCATCACTTCCAATCAGAGCCAACCTGGATCTTCGGGAAAATTCATTCAGATGTATGAGGACAAACCGGTCGGAACCGACTTTTTCCCCATCAAGTCACTTCCGGTGGATGAACTGGGTTTGGAGGAGTACAAGGCCAAAAATGGCAATAAGGCCAATTTCACCGTCAAAGGCGTGGCCGTCACCGTCGAAATTCGCCAACTGAGGACCATGAGCCAAGCCAATATCATCATCAGCGACGGTGAGGATTCGATCTCGGTCAAGAAGCGCATTTCCTCGGCCGAGGAATTGAAGTTTTGTAAAGAAATCGAAGAAGGTACCGGTATCCATGCCCATGGATTCGCGGCTTTTGATTCTTTTTACGGGGAAGTCGTGATCAACGCGGTCTCAATGGCCAGAAGTCCCGAAAAAGTCCAAAAAAACAGTCGTACCGACAATGCCTCGGAGAAACGCGTGGAATTGCACCTTCACACGAAAATGTCTGCTCACGATGGGGTGAACACGATCCAGGAATATGTCGCCAGAGCCAAAGCCTGGGGACATTTGGGAATCGGGGTATCCGACCACGGTTCGGTGCAAGCCTTTCCTGATCTGTCTCACGCCGCGAAGGAAACGGGAATCAAAGGATTATATGGTTTGGAACTATCCTATGCCGACGATACCGCGGTCACCATCACGCGGGGGCATTCGGATTCCATGCTTTCGGATGCCACCTACGTTGTTTTCGACATTGAATCCACGGGACTTTCGGTCGTTTATGACACATTGATCGAATTGGCAGGTGTCAAGATCAAAAACGGCACGGTCATCGGAGAGTATTCCACGTTTGTCAACCCCGGAAAACAAATCGGGGAATACATCAGCAATCTGACCGGAATTTCCAACCTCGATGTCGCCAAAGCTCCGAAAATCGAACAGGTCTTGCGGGAGTTCCATGAGTTTTCCAAAGATTCGATTCTTGTGGCTCATAATGCCGATTTCGACCTTGGACACGTGTATCACAACTATCGTCAGCTGGGAATCGATTTCGTCGAACAACCTTCCATCGACACGATGATGCTGGCGAAAGCCGTTTATCCCGACCGGCAACGTTATTCTTTGGATAACCTCTGCAAATTCCTCAAGGTGTCTCTCAATGGGCATCACCGCGCCATCAACGATGCCAAGGCGACCGCAGAGATCTTTTTACATATGTTAAAAGAACTGAAACAACAGGGCATCGCCCGTTTTCAGGATTTGAACCTGGTGATCGATCGGAATCAGGTTCATCGCTATCCTTATCCCAATCACATCAATCTCCTTGTCAAGAAACAAGAAGGATTGAAAAACCTCTATAAAATCTTGTCGGAAGCCTCAACTACCTACTTCGACCGCGATCCGAAAATTCCACGCACTTACCTCGAACGACACCGCAAGGGACTTCTGGTCAGTTCCGGATGTCGAAATTCGGATTTTTTCGAAGTGGCCATGAATCAAACAAAAACCGATCTTCTGGCAGCGGCTCCGTTCTTCGATTATCTCGAGATTCAGCCGTTATCCACCTTTTCCTATTTAGAGAAAACGATGCCGAACTGGCAATCGATCCTTCAAGATGTCATGAAAAAAATCGTTGATGTCGGTCATGAGTTGAACATTCCCGTTTGTGCCACCGGCGATTGCCATCATCTCGATCCCGAAGACAGCAAATTCAGGGAAATCCTGATTGATACTCCCCAAGTGGGGGGCGGTTACCACAAACTGCATTCCGAAGAAACCAAACCCAGCCAACATTTGATGACCACCGAAGAGATGTTAGCGGAGTTTCAGTTCCTCGGAACGGAAATTGCCTATGAGATCGTTGTCAAGAATCCCAACATGATCATGGAACAATGCGATGAAATCGAAGTATTCCCCAAAGAACTTTACGCCCCCACCGACGAATTTC
>JAKLGB010000055.1 GCA_022710895.1 Bacillota bacterium | reverse complement strand
CATCGTTGCGCTTTTGAAGATGCTCGAAAAAGAGAGTCACGTCGAGATCAACCAAGAAGACATCAACGACGAATTCGAACTCCGTCGGCCGTTCGAGAATCGCGGCGGTTTCGGGGAAGGCCTCGCCCGTTTCCATCTGAACTTGGGAAAGCAGGACGATCTCTCCGTTTCCGACATTCTTGACTTCGTCTGCGCCAAAATCAAGATCCAGCGGCGGGATGTCACCGCCATTGCCATCCTGACCGAATTTTCCTTCTTCACCGTGCCGGGATCCTTCGGCGATGAAGTCATGAGCAAATTGAATGGAACGAAACTTAAGGGGAAGCAAGCCCGTTTGTCCGCCTCCAAGCCCTTCCGGGGCGATCGCGGCGAAAAAAAGTGGCGGGCTTGACCCGCATTTTCCCCTCCGCGCCTTGGTTTATTTGACAAAACCGCTCAATCGGGTATAATTAATACTATCAATTATGTTTCCATCCAAAGGGAGAAATCTATGAAAAAGTTAGGTGTCATGGTTTGCACGAACGCCGCACTCGATTACATCCCCCACAAGTACGACATCCCCATCATCCGCTCCCGGATCCTCATGGGCGATAAGGAATACATCGATTATGAACAGTTGACTGCCGAACAATTTTACGAGATGATCGTTGCCGATCCGAGCTTGTTTCCGCGAACGATGATGGCCCCCACCGGCGAGATGCTGGAAACTTATGAAAAGCTGCGCGACCAAGGCTGTGACGAAATCATTTTCATTACGATTTCCAACAAGATGAGCGGCACCTACGGCAATGCCGTTCTCGCCGCGAAGATGGTCGAAGGCGTCCATGTCACCGTCTTTGATTCGCTTTCCGTGGGCTATATCGAGGTCAAAATGGCATTAACGGCTTGCGAGATGGCGGAAAAAGGCGCTTCCTTGGAAGAAATTCTCAAGGAACTCGAATGGATCCGCGACCATAACCGCATCTACTTCGCCGTTGACAACCTGAAGTACCTTGTCAAGAACGGTCGTCTTTCCAACGCCGCCGGCTTTGTCGCCGACGTCCTCAAAATCAAACCGCTCCTGATGATCAATGCCGAAGGCGCGGTCGTTTCCGTGGAAAAGATTCGCACGACCCGGAGAGCCATGGAACGGGTCGTGGAGAAATTCCTCGAAGAGACCGTAGGGAAAGAATATGAACCTTTCATCATTCATGCCAACAATCCCGAAGGCGTGGATTTTATCCGGGGATTGGTCCTTGCCGCCCGGCCGGAATTGAAAGAAATCAAAGACTACATCCTTACCCCGGCTGTCGGCGCCCATTGCGGCCCCAAAGCCATGACGATCGGATACCTTCTCAAACACTGATTCCGAGGTGCGTTCATGATCAACAGCGAAATCATCCGCGGGCACATCGACGCCATCATCCTGAAATTGTTGATGGAACGCGACAAATACGGTTACGAACTGGCGAGCGAAATCAAGAATCGTTCTCAGGATCTTTTTCCGATCAAGGAAGCGACTTTGTATTCTGCCGTCACGCGGTTGGAATCCCGCGAGTTGATCAGTTCCTATGTCGGGGAAAAAACCCACGGCGGGAAACGCCGATATTACAAGATCACGCCCTTCGGTCGGGCGTATTACGCCGAGCTCCTGAAAGAATGGCGTCAACTCAGGCAGATCATGACGGCGTTGCTGGGGAGTGATGGGGAATGAACCGGATCAAAAAATTCGTTTCCAATCTGCTTCGGGACTTGTTTTCCGAAGAAGACAAGAAAGAGCTGATTCAGATTCTCACGACCAGCCTGGAAGAGAAAGTCGAAGACTTGGTCGAACAAGGAACCCCCGTGGACCAAGCCATCGAGCGCTCCATCCAGGAATTCGGATCGGCGGATGACGTCTTGGAAGCTTTTCCGGACAAATTTCTGCGGGCGCGGAAAGTTCGCAAAAATCAGTTTCTGTTTTCGGTTTTTGGTTACTTGCTGATCGTTGGCATCACTTTGTTCGTCAACTTGCAGTGGATCTCCGTTTTCAAGCACATCTATTGGTTCATCATCGTGGCAATCGGAACTTTGTTCTGGCCGTTGGCGATGCTGTACCGTTACGTGTCCAAGAAAAAATAGACTTCCGCCGAAGTCTATTTTTTTGGGGGGACACTTCGAAGAAAGAAGGTGGTCGAAGGATGAAATTGCGAAAAATGGTGTTTTTGGGAATCATGATCGCCATCGGAATCGTCGTTTCGATCGTCGAAGCCCAGATTTCCGCCGTTCTCTTTCTCATTCCCGGCGTCAAGTTGGGTTTAGCCAACATTGTAACCTTGATCATTCTTTACCTGTACGGCGAGCGTGACGCTTTCATCGTATTGATGATTCGCATCCTGCTTGTGGCCATCCTCTATTCGGCGATGCCCGCTCCCTTGATGAGTTTTGCCGGGGGAATCACTTCGTTCGCCGGCATGATCCTTTTGAAGAAAGTCAAATCATTATCGATGATTTCGGTTTCCGTCACCGGATCGTTCCTCCACATGGTCGGACAGATCGCGATGGCGATTATCGTTTTAAAAACCGATGCTTTAATCCTCTATTTGCCCTATATGATGGTTTTGAGCGTCCCCACGGGGATCTTTACCGGCATTGTCGCCAAAAAGCTTACGGACGTTTTTCAAAAAACCCAAACGAACCAAGAAGGATGAAAAAGCGAGACCGGGAAATCCCGATCTCGCTTTTTTGTCATTTTTCAAAGGGCGGGGCCGATCAGCGGGAGAAACAGTCCCTCGGTGATCTCGATTTGGGTCCGGTTCAACCCCGAAGAGATCGTGACGGTTCCGTCCCATTGGTACCAGACCGCTTCGATGTCCGGATCGGCTTCCACGTAAGCCAGACCCTCTTGCAAAGTCATCAAATAAAGGCTCGTGGAAAGGATGTCGCCTTTTCCCCCGTCTTCGCAAAAAACCGTGACCGACATCAACGAATCCCCCGGGGTAAGCGTCACGGTCGACAGATTTTCGGCCAAAAGGGTGATTGCCGCCCCACCCGGCAGTTTCGTCCGGGGATCGATGATGTGATGGTAAAGACGATGGTCGTCTTCGCCGATGAAGTAATTTTGATAAGCCCCGCTGGTGACGACCGAAAGATCGTCGGGAATTTGCAATACGGCGAAATATTCCGAGGTCATGGTGAAAGTCGGTTTGGTCAAAGCGATAAAGAAGTCGCCGCTTTCCCGTTGAGGATTGATTCCGCCGGCTTTGATGTTGGAGTTGCCGGAATTGAGCAAATACACGATGCCCAGTTCATCCAAACGATCGGCGATCAACTCGGAAACATAGCCTTTTCCGAACCCGCCGAGATCCAGTCCCATCCCCGGGACGGCGAACAGGATCGTTTGGGTTTCGGCATCGAGGATGATATCCTCCGGATCGGTCGGATAGGTCAGAGCGAGCAATTCCGCGCCCGGTCGGGCGCAGATGGGGGATATCAGATTACCGGCGGTTCCGCAGGTTTCGCTTTCACGGGCATCATGCCAAATTTGCAGAATGGGACCTAAAGCGGCGTTAAACAAAAGCGGACCGTCCTTGGCCACCGACTCCTGAGTGAATAGAACCGCCTTAAGGGCGGAAAACAAGTCGTTGGACACCGTTTTGGCCCCATAGGTTCCGTCTCCCATGTCCAAAGACGAATCCCGGTTGATCGTGTAGATGTTTTCGATTCCCGTGTAGGGATTATATTTGTCGAACAATTGGTGGTAATGGGAAAGGAGACCGCCGATCTCGAAAAAAAGATCGGAAACGTCATACTGATCCGTCGCTCGGTAGTAGAGTTTCAACTCGATGCCCGTTTTGAAATAAGCGGTCCACCGCATCGAACAGGTGTAGGTTCCCGTGGCGGAGTCCAAATCGCAAAACTGGGAGTCGGGGTTGGCAAACGTCGTCGTGGTCGTTTTTCCGCATCCGAAAAAGAGTGCGGACAATAGTAGTAAAAGGGTAAACATCATTATTTTTTTCATCTTTATCACCTGTCACCATGGGAGTACCGTTCACCACACAGGGAGGGAAACGGGGAATCATTGAAAAACCATCCGATTTCGTGTATAATTGGGTTGAACCGGCGAAAGGGGGGACGATCTTTGAAAAAGCACGATCTGATTTTCATCGGAACGCTGTTTCTCGTTGGATTGGGGGCCCTCCTCGGCATTCGTTGGTACACCCGTTCGCAAGCCACCGGCGAATCCTTCGCCAAAGTATTCTATAAGGATCAAATGATTTTATTGATCGATCTTCATACCTGCGAGTACGTGTTATACGACACGCCGTACAAGGACCAAATCATCGTCGCCTATGCCGACCAAGGGTGGTTCTACGTGCCCGGGACGACGACGACGAATCCCGATCCCGAAGACGATCGCATTGATCTTCCCCGGGTCACCTTGAAGGTCAACCCTTCCGCGGGATCGATCGAAGTCGTCTATCAGGAAAGCCCTCGTGACATTTGCGAACTGCAAGGACCTTCGGATTCCAGTCTCAAACCGCTCGTCTGTCTCCCGAACGAATTGGTCATCACGGTGGTTACCGATAAAACCAAAGATACTTTCATTCCGGATGGGGTGATTTCCTAATGGCTCCGCAAGTTTTCGCCATCCTGCGCGTCGTCTTCTTTTTTATCGCCACGCCGATGGTGTTCAACGCCCTTCAAGCCATCGACGTCGGGAAGTTTTTTCGCCCGCATTCCACGAACCAAATACGGCTGTTGGTAATGGTGGGGGCGATCATCCTGGGCTACTTTTTCGCCGATGTGATCGTCAGTCTGTTCGAACATGTCATCGGGTTATTTTGATTTCGGATAATCGATCCAACGACGGACGATTTCGACCTCAAGGTCGGAAGATGTCCGTTTTTTGATTTCTCCCGCGATGACTGTAACGTCCGATTCTTGGCATACGAAGCGAATTTCCGCATCTTCTTCAAACCGTACGTCGATCTGTCGGGTTACCTGACGGAGAAAGGATTCGAGGGGGCCGAATGCCGTATATGGAACCTTGATCCAGCCTTCGACAAAGCCGATGGCCTCGACCGGTTCGGCTTTTTCCAAACAAAGCCTTAGGGTCTCGGCATAGGTGCGGACCAATCCACCCGCACCCAATTTGATTCCACCGAAATAGCGGACGGTCACAGCCAAAACATCGGTGAGTCCCTTCTTTTTCAAAAGTTCCAACATCGGAAAACCCGCGGTTTTCTGCGGTTCTCCATCATCACTGGCCCGTTCGACCGTTTCCTGGGAAGACAAACGCAGCGCATGGCAGACATGGGTGGCATCCGGGTGGGCTTCCCGGCAATGTCCCAGGAAAGCCGTGGCCTCCTCGGAAGTCAAGACGGGAGTCAAAAATCCCAAAAACCGGGATTTGCGGATGATCCATTCACATTCGACGGTTCCACGGATCGATTTCATCAAAATCACCTTTCCCATTATATCACGGAACACCGCTTTTTAATAGAATAATTGACAGGCGCATGGTATAATAAAGATGGTGAAGTGAATGAACCTCTATGTGAAAACGGGAAAATCCCTGCTGGAAAAACTGAACGATCACGGATTCGAAGCCTACTTCGTCGGTGGGTTCGTCCGTGATTTTTTGCTACAGATTCCCTCCACCGATATCGATATCGCCACTTCGGCCACCCCCGTCCAAGTCGCGGCTCTGTTTCCCGACACCAAGGAGACAGGCTTGAAATTCGGGACGGTCACCGTCCGTTTGGACGGTTTTTCCTATGAAGTCACCACGTTTCGCACCGACGGGACCTATCAGGACAGTCGCCATCCCGTGGGGGTTACTTATGCGCAAACCCTGGCGGAGGATTTGGTCCGCCGGGATTTCACGGTCAATGCGTTGGCCATGGACCGGTCCGGACGAATCATCGATCTTTGCGAAGGAGAACGCGATCTGCGGGCCAAGATTCTCCGGGCGATCGGGGATCCCGACCGGCGTTTCCAAGAAGACGCGCTTCGCATTCTTCGGGCGTTTCGGTTTATCGCCAAGCTCAATTTCGCCTTGGAGACCGCTACCGCCGAAAGCATCCTCCGGAACCGTTTTCGTCTTCAAAGCGTGTCCATCGAACGCATCATGCAGGAACTCAAGGCGATTATCCGGCATCCCTTTTCCGTCCATGCCTTGAAAGCCATGATCGAGTGTGGGATCGATGAGGTGTTTCCCGATCTCGGGTCGGGGATTCGCTTCCTTTCGAAACAACCTGTCCTTTCTTTGGACTTTTTCCAGTTTTATGCCCTGTGTTTTCATCTTCAAGGAGAAGGGATCCCGGATGAATGGCGTTTCTCCAACAAAGAAAAAGCGATCATTCGGCAGCTCACCGATTTACTGGAAGTGACCAGAGACGATCAATATCACGAAGAACTGGTCTATGCTTATGGTAAGAACCTATGCCTCAAAGCCAATGAAATCAGCCGACTTCTGGCACCCGAGCGCGATCAGGAACAGCGAATCCTTGCCATCGATGAAAACCTTCCGATCCGCAAAACCTGCGATTTGGCCTTCAAAGGTCAGGATCTGTTGCGGGAAACCCCCGTCAACGACGCACGATTGATCGGGGAGATCATCAGCGATTTGGTCCTGATGGTCATCACTCGGCAACTCCCCAATCAATACGAACCGCTCAAGCAACATGCCCTCCGAAAATTAGCGGAATGGGACTCCAAAGGAAACGATCATGGAAACGAAAGAATTCTATAGTTATCTCGACGATTTTGACGAATTGACGATCATTGTCCCGATGCGGTGGTACCGCGACAACAACTCTTATGCCCTGATCGGAAACGATGAGACGGTGGAGTTGGTCATTGAAGAAAAAGCCAATCTCGGAACCGAAGTCAAACTCATTTGTTCCTTCGACGCCTACATCCGTCCGGAAATCCTCTATTTCGTCGTCGACGAAACGGGGGTCCGGTCCGAACTGCAAACCGGCAAGATCGTGCGAACGGATTTGTTCGACAACATCTATCATTACAAGAAAAACGACCTGGGTTTCACTTACAGTCCCGAAAGCACGAAATTCAAACTGTGGACCCCCACCGCGAAACGAGTGATATTAGAGCTAGTGGATCCGGAAGGACAGCCGAGGGAACTCGACGTCCCCTATAAAAACCAAGGAGTATGGCGCTTGGTGGTCGACGGCGATTTGGACGGATGGAAATACCGTTACCGGGTCTATGTCAACGGAAAAGAACGCGTTCTCACCGATCCTTATGCCATCTCTTCCGCCGCCAACGCCGAATACAGTTATGTGATCAATCCCGCCAAACTCGTTCCGATGACTCATCGGACCACGTTTTCCGGGGATCCTTTGGAAGCGGTGATCTATGAGGCTTCCGTTCGTGATTTCACGATCGATCCCGAGATGGGTTTTCACGATAAAGGCCGGTATTTGGGATTCATCGAATCCGGAATCAAAACCCCGGGGGGACGGCCTGCCGGCATCGATCATCTCAAAGCGCTCGGCATTACCCATGTTCAACTGATGCCGTTCTTCGATTTTGCGGGAGTGGATGAAAAGAACCCGGATGGCGATTATAACTGGGGGTACAATCCCCGCCAGTATTTTGTCCCCGAAGGGTGGTATTCTTCGGATCCCGAGGATCCTTATGCGCGACTCAACGAGTTGCGGACGATGATTGACGGACTCCATCGGGAAAACATCAACGTCATCATGGACGTCGTATACAACCACGTCTGGGACGCCGAAGAGTTCTCCATGGAAAAGCTCGTTCCCGGATATGCTTATCATGTGGACAAACAAGGGATCTACACCGGCGTTTCCGGGTGTGGCAACGATTTGGCCACCCATCGAAAAATGGTGCGCAAACTGATCATCGATTCCGTTCTTTGGTGGGTCAACGAGTACAAAGTCGATGGCTTTCGCTTCGATCTCATGGGCTTGATCGACACCGAGACGATGAACGAACTGCGTCAGGAACTTCACGAACTCGATCCCCACGTGATCGTCTACGGCGAAGGGTGGAAAATGCATGCGGGGAACCTGGCGGACCGAATGGCTCACATGCGAAACAAAAATGTCATCTACACCATCGGTTTCTTCAACGACACCTTCCGCGAAAGCATCAAAGGCAAAACCTTTGACGTGATGGCCGAAGGCTACGCCACCGGCTCCGTCAAGGATATCGCCATTGTTCGGGAAGTGTTGTTGGGAAGTGCCGACAACCGCTACCTTTTCAAGTATTCTTCCCAATCCCTCAATTACGTCGAATGCCATGACAATCATACTTTCTATGACAAAGCGATGATGATTTCCGGCAATCCCGCTTTGGTCCGTAAACAACAGAAGTTGGCCACCGCGATGACACTCCTCGCCCAAGGCGTGCCTTTCCTCCATTCCGGACAGGAATTCTGCCGGACGAAAAAAGATGTCGAAAACTCTTACGATGCCGGAGATGAAATCAACCTCGTCGACTGGAGTCGACTGGATGATTTCGCCGAAGACGTCGAATTCATCAAGGATTTGATCGCTTTCCGCAAAGCGCACCGTGATTCCTTC
>JAKLGB010000054.1 GCA_022710895.1 Bacillota bacterium | reverse complement strand
GCGGCCCCCGATGCGGTTTTCGTCTTCATAACCTTCATAGGGATCAAAGTTCCAGTTGGCGCGATCCCCGATCCCGACGGTGTCGATGTGGGCATCCATCGCGATCAGATGCGATCCATGGCCGATCGTTCCCAAAATGTTGCCCATCTTGTCGATCCGCACCGAATCGAAGCCGACGGCTTGCATTTCGGCTTGGATGCGGAGAATCACTTCTTTTTCCCCGCAACTTTCCGAGGGGATGCGGATCATGTCGCGAAGGAATTTCGTCATGGCCGGCAGGTTCTTGCGCGCGGCTTTGCGGATCTCTTCATGCGAAAATGTCATGATTTCGACGACCTTTCCTTAATGATTCGGGCATCGTATTCCCGGATTTTGGCGTATTCGTCGTCCCAAAAATTCATCTTCTTCATCGCTTCCAGGTACTCTTTGGAATAGCCGAAGGGCAGCCAGTCTTGTTCTTTCTGGGCAAACAGTTTTTCTTTCATCGTCCAGGAGCGGTAATCCGCGATGTCCGTCGCTTCGGTCTTGAGGAAAATGTCGCGCGCCCAGCGGCGCAGGACGAACGGTTCGATTTCCAAGACACGGCGGCGCAGATCGGTCAAGACCGAATCGTAGCGGTCGTACCCGTCGGTGGCGATCGTCACGACGTTGTCGCCGGGGCCGAGCCGGAGGTGTTTGGCCATCTTGATCGCTCCGAGGATGTTGCAGACGCCGGAAACACCGAAGAGATCTTTCATCGCTTCCGCGATTTCCGGTTTCACGCCCATTTCAACGAGGATTGCCGCCCCGTCGTGCAGGACTTTGAGACCCCGGACGCAATCGTCATCTTTGATTTGCACGACGAAGTCGGTGGTCAAGACGTTATGGATCAACGTGCACATCTTGTCACCGATGCCTTCGATGCGGTGCTGGCCGCGACCGCCGTCGGTGAGGGTGGAACACTCATAGGGTTCGAGCGCGGCGATTTTCGCCTCGGGGAAAGCTTCCTTGATCGCATCGCCCGCAGCCAAGGTCCCGGCGCTGCCGGGAGCGGAGGTGAAACAGGCGATCCGGCCGTTGCCGATGCCTTGGACGGCTTCGATGGCGCTGTGACCGGTGACGTGCCGGTGGAACCGGTAGTTGGGCATCAGTTCGAATTGAGCCAGCGGACGGTTCTTCGGATCTTTTTTCAGTTCGTAGGTCCGTTGCAGGGTCAGGATGACGTCGGATTCCGTTCCTGGGGTGAGATCCAGTTTCGCCCCGTAGCGACGGATCCGGTCATACCGTTCCTTGGACATATTGTCGGGCATGATGACGATGGCATCGTATTTCATCAGGTTGCAGATGTAGGAGACACCGATCCCGAAATTGCCCGTGGAGGGGCCGAGGATCGTGTGGACGCCCGGCAGGATCGTCCGGTCGATGCACCCTTCGATCAACGTCGCATAGGCGGGGCCGACTTTGTGCGAACCCGAGGGGAAATACTTTCCCAGAAGGACGACGATGTTGGCTTCCACCCCGGTCAGTTGTGGGGGAAGGACGATTTTGTGGACACGGTTGTGTTCGTCTTTCCAATTGATGTTGAAGAGATTGATGGGATCGAGCTCGTTGTCGTTTTTGACTTTCAGCGCTTGGGCGCGGACGGCGGGATCGATGGTTTCGGGGTGAAGCATTTCTTCATACGTGGGACCGAAGGGAATCTTGTTCATAAACACACCTCTTTGTCATGTTGGTCCATCCAGTGGACGAATGTCGCTAAATCCGGTTTCATCACCACGGGGGAACCCGCGGCTTTTTGCCCGTTGGCGGGATCTTTCAAACCATTCCCGGTCATCACCGCGACGACGGTTTCCTCTTTCTTGATCCATCCCGCGATTCGGGCGGCTTGCACCCCGGCGACGGCCGCGACTCCGGCGGGTTCGCCGAAGATGCCTTCGGTCCGGCCCAAAAGCCGCATCGCTTCCAAAATATCGGCGTCGGAGACCGCGATCCAGGCTCCTTTCGAAGCGGTCACGGCGCGCAACGCCTTGACGGGATTGCGGGGGATGCCGACGGAAATCGAATCGGCGATCGTGTTTTCCGCCGCTTCCCGCAGTCCGCGACGCTCCGCCGCGGCTTCGACGAAGGGCGCGCACCCACTGCTTTGAACCCCGAGGATCTTGGGGATTTTTTCGATCAAACCCAATTTCCAGAAATCGTAAAACCCTTTATAAACGCCGGCAACGGTACACCCGTCCCCGACCGAAACCGCGACCCAGTCCGGCGCATGAAAACCCAATTGTTCGGCGATTTCGAGGGCAACGGTCTTTTTTCCTTCGACGAGATGGGGATTGATGGCGGCATTGCGGTTGTACCAACCGTATTTGGCGATCGCTTCGCGCGACAATCGGAAGGCATCTTTATAATCCCCGTCCACGGAGATGACCGTGGCTCCGAACAACATCATCTGCGTCAATTTGCCCAGCGGAGCGCGTTTGGGAACGAAAATCACGCTCTTCAACCCCAATCGGGCGGCGTTGCCCGCCAGACTGGAAGCGGCGTTTCCGGTGGAAGCGCAGGCGAGAATGGGGCGGCCCATTTCGCGGGCGTGCAAGCACGCCACCGCGGAAGCCCGGTCTTTCAAAGAAGCCGTGGGGTTACATCCTTCGTCCTTCACGAACAGGCGGTCGATCTGCAGCGTCTGTCCCAACCGTTGAGTCCGGTATAAGGGCGTCCAGCCGACGCGGAGCGTTTCTCCGATATCGGTTCCGCGGATGCTCATAAGCGGAAGGTAACGCCACATCGAGAACTCTTTCGAAGCGCGGAAATAGTCCGCATTCACGATGGATTTCATCCGCTCGTAATCATAACGGATTTCCAATATGCCTTTTTCACCGCAGGCGGGACAGGTGAAAAAGGACGAATCTGCGGGGTAAACCGCCCCGCAGAGGGTACATTCGTAAGAATGAATGAATCGCATGATCATTGGCCTTCTTCCGGGGCTTCGATGGAAACGAAAGCGAATTTGGCGACATCGAAGAGCCCCCGATCCGTCAGTTTCAAAGCGGGAATGACGGGGAGAGACAAGAACGCCAACGACAGGAACGGATCTTCGTGGATGGGTTTGACGCCCATCGAACGGGCGATCGCATCCATGGCGTTGAGTTTTTCCATCACCGTTTCCGCTTTCGCGACGGTCATGATTCCCCCGACTTCGAGCGGGAGAAAATCGGCGACGCGGTGATCCTTGACGATGACGATCCCGCCGTTGATGCGGACGATTTCCGCAATCGCCAGCCGCATATCCTCGTCGTTGTCGCCGATGACGATCAGGTTGTGGGAATCGTGGGCGATCGTCATCGCGACCGCTCCGCCTTGCAATCCGTATCCGCGCACCAATCCCAACCCGACGTTGCCGGTGTGTTTGTGGCGTTCGACGACGGCGAGTTTCAGGATATCGGATTTTGGATCGTTGACGTATTTCCCGTTTTCAATTTTTACGGAGGCCAGACCGTGTCCGGTCGTGGCATTATTGGGGATCAGATCGATGACGCGAACCCGTGGCTGCGACAGAGAAAGGTCCAAACGGATCTTTTTCTGTTTGATCCGGACGGTTTCGGTGACGAACCCGTTGACATAGGGAACGGCTTCGAACAATGCCTTCCCGTTTTCCGCGACGAGGACGCCCTTCTTGTAAACCCGTTCGGGATCGATGTGGTTCAAGTCGGAGAAAACGAGCAAGTCAGCGAAATATCCGGGAGCGATCGAACCGTATCCGCGCAGGCCGTAGCATTCCGCGGCGTTCATCGTCGCCATCCGGATGGCAAGGATCGGGGAGAGACCGGCTTCGATGGCCAGATTGACGTTATGGTTGATGTGACCTTCTTTGAGAATGTCTTCGGGATGTTTATCGTCGGTGCAGAATACGCAACGACGATGGTTCATCTCGGTCACCCCGCGGATCAGTTCCCGGACGTTTTGCGTGTGCGATCCCTCGCGCAAGAGAACGTACATGCCGCGGGCGATCCGTTCTTCGAGTTCTTCCTTGGTGGTGCATTCATGGTCGGTCTTGATGCCGGTGGCGGCGTAGGCGTTCAGATCGGGACCGCTCAATCCGGGGGCGTGTCCGTCGACACGGCGGTCGATCATGATCGCGATCTTCTCGTGCAAAGCGGGATCGCCTTCCAAAACACCAGGATAGTTCATCACTTCTCCCAGTCCGATGACGTTCTTGACGTCCCGCATCTTCCGCACGTCGGCGGGAGTGATCCTCGCCCCCGAAGTCTCGAATTCGGTGGCGGGAACGCAAGAAGGGATCATCATGAAAACGTCGAGCGGGGTCGTATGGGCGGAGGACATCAGGAAACGGATGCCTTCGAGGCCTTTGACGTTGGCGATTTCATGCGGATCGGCAACGATCGCCGTCGTCCCTTTGGGGACGATGATCCGCGAGAATTCCGGAGGCGTCAGCATCGAGGATTCGATGTGGACGTGGCCGTCGATAAATCCCGGGCAAACGTATTTTCCGGAAAGATCGACTTCCTCGAGACCCGCATAATCCCCGATTCCGAGAATCCGGTCCTCGCCGATGGCGATGTCCCCCGTTTCCACGAGGCCGGTAAAGACATTGACGATCCGGGCATTTTTCAAGACGAGCGGGGCTTTGTCCAATTGACGGGCGATGCGGACTTTTTCCATGCTGTTCATGAGGCTCACCTTCCGGGTTCTGACGTGGGTTCCGACAAGGATTCGATGAAATCGCGAAGCAGATTCAAGGCCACTTGGTGGCGGTAGTGCTTTCCGGAGCGTTGGTCGTCGATGGGGCGGATCAACGGGACATACATATCCAAAAGTCGCCAAACTCCGACCTTCAATTCCGAGAGCGTGGCCCCTTCCCAAGCGCCTTCGAGCGTTTCATCGCGAACGACGGTCGGAGCGACCGCCCCGAACGCGATTCGCAGATCGGAGACCTTGCCCTCGACGATGTCCGCGGCGGCGGCGAGGCTGACTTTGGAGATGGCGTCGGCTTGCCGCCCCCCGACTTTAACGAAGGTTTCATGGGAAAAATGCATTTCGGGAATCCCGATCTTGGTCAACATTTCTTCGGGATGGATTTTGAGGGCCCGCGGACCGGTAATCAAATCGCGGATCAAGATCATCCGCGACCCGGCCAGGCTTCGGAGCTCCGCCCACGCATCGAGCAGATAGAGGACGGGGAGCGTGTCCCCCGCCGGGGAAGCGTTGGCGATGTTGCCGCCGAGGGTGGCAACGTGGCGGATCGCCGGGGAGGCCATCTCCCCGATCGCCCGCCGCACCAGCGAGGGCACGTCGGGATGACAGAGGAGGTCTTCCAGCGGGGTCATGGCCCCGATTTCCACCCGGTGGGCTTCTTTACGGATCCCCCGCAATTCTTGAAGATGGGCGCAATAAACCATATTTTTGGGAAAATCGAGGGGGGTGTCGGACAACGAGCGGCGCTGGACCATCAAGTCCGTTCCCCCCGCCATCACTTGATAATCTCCGTGATACAGCAATTTCAAGGCTTCGTTGAGGTTTTCGGGAATTCGGTGTTCTACCATAATCCTTCGCCCTCTTTCGCCGCCAAAAGCACGGCTTTGACGATCATGTTGTAGCCTGTGCAGCGGCAAAGGTTGCCCGATAGGCCGATCCGAACTTCTTCTTCCGTCGGATGGGGATTTGCGTGCAAAAGGCTTTCCGAGGCCAAGATCATGCCGGGAGTGCAGAACCCGCACTGGACGGCGCCACACTCGGAATATGCTTTTTGGAGAACGGTGAACCGTTCGGTTTCCGAAAACCCTTCGATGGTCACGATGTCCTTGCCTTCGCAATTCGCCAAAGGCATCAGGCAGGAATTGACGATGCGGTGGTCGATGAGCACCGCACACGCTCCGCATTCGCCTTCCCCGCATCCCTCTTTGGGCCCTTTGAGTCCGAAGTCGGTGCGCAGAACGTCGAGCAGTCGGCGATTCAGACCGCCTTCGACGGCGACGGGAGTGTGGTTCAGGACAAAATTAACGTTTGCCATATTCGATCAGCTCCAGCAAGGATTCGGGGGTCGCCGGGATTTTGCGGATTCGGCGCCCGATGGCGTTTTCGATCGCCGCGGCCACGGCCGGGGCCGCCCCGATCAGCGTCAGTTCCCCGGCGCCCTTGGCCCCCATGGGACCATAAACGAAGGGGTTTTCCACCCATTCGACGGCATAGGGTCCGCAGTCGCAGGCGGTGGGGATGATGTAATCCGTCAAGTTCCGTTGGCGGAGAACGCCTTGTTTGATTTCCATGTTTTCCATGTATCCGTAGGCCAGTCCCTGGGTCATTCCCCCGTCAGCTTGACCTTCGAGGATCCGTTCGTCGATCCCTTTTCCCACGTCATAAACGCTCCAGGTTCCTTCGATTTTCACTTGATACGTCCGCGGATCGACTGAGACTTCGACGACATCGACGCCCCAGGAATACGCGGGATACGCGTCCCCGCGGAACGCTTTTTCGTCCCATTTGATCCATTCCGGGGGTTGATACCGTTCGGTCAGTTGGACAGCCACGCCGGAAACCCAGCGGGCTTTGAGTTTTTGGGCGGCTTTTTCCAACAAACCCCCGACGATCATCACCGTTCGCGAAGCGACGGTGGGACCGGAGTCGGGAACGACGTCGGTGTCGGGGTAAGGAAAGCGGACGCGGTCCAAAGGCAAATCCAACGTATGGGCAACGATTTTGGCCAAAGTCGTCTTCGCTCCCTGACCCATGTCGACGGCAGCGATCAAAACGTCGACCGTGTCGTCGGCGTTTTTCCGCAGTTGGACTTCGGCTTTGATGATGGTGGCTTCCCCGCTGCCGGTGAAACCGCAGCCGTGGAAAAACAGGCTCAGTCCGAGGCCCCGATATGGAGATTCCCCGGAATAGCGGCGGGTTTTGTTTTGATAATCGGACATTTCGAGCGCCCGTTTCACCATTTTCGGAACGAGGATCGGATCCCGGAAGGTTCCGGAAGTGGCCGTCAGGTCGCCTTGTTTGGCGAGATGACGGAGTTTGAAGGCGAGGGGATCTTCCCCGAGATCTTTGGCGAGATGCTGGAAAAACATTTCGACCGCAAAGAAGATCTGCGGGGCGCCGAAGCCGCGGAAAGCCCCGGTGGGGACGGTGTTGGTCACATAGACTTCCCCGGAACAGGACACATTGGGTACGGTATAAGCGCCTGTGGTCGCGATCATCGACCGGGACAGAACGACGTTGGATAATCCCAGATACGCGCCTCCGTCCAAACGGATGTCGGAGGCGATGGCCTCCACGACGTTCCCTTCCCCGATCGCCGCGCGGAGGCGGATGCGGGCGGGGTGACGTTTGGTGGTGACTTCGATGTCTTCCGGCCGTTCATAGATCAGCCGGACCGGTCGTTTCGTCTTGCGGGCGGCCACCGCCGCCTGACAGGCGATCAACGAGGGAAATTCTTCTTTTCCCCCAAAAGCTCCGCCGACCGGAGGTTGGATGACCCGGACTTTGTCCGAAGTACACCCGAGGACGGGAACGACGGCGTTTTTAACGTAATAGGGGCATTGGATCGATCCGATCAGCGTCATCTTGTCTCCCTCGGGGATGGCGATCATCCCCTGGGGTTCGAGATACGCTTGTTCCTGCAGACCGGTCTGATATTCGTATTCGATGATCCGTTTGGCGCGCGCAAACGCTTGATCGGGATCGCCTTTGACATAATGGTGCCAGACATCCGCCCGGCGGTCGTCAAAGACCGGTTCCAAGGGAACCGTTTCCAGCCGGATGGCCGATAACAACCGTTTCAGGACGGTTTTGTCGGGACCCACCAATAGCAAAATCGGTTCGCCGACGTACCGGAGCGTCCGTTCGGCGAACACCGGCATGTCGTCTTGAATGATGTGGACGCCGTTTTTGCCGGGAATGTCGCGGGCGTCGACCGACGCATACCCTTCGGGCAAATCCGGAAGCACGAGCGACCGGATTTCTCCATGGGGAATCGGAGACCGGAACGTCAGGGCGTGAAGCGCCCCTTCGGGCGCAAGGTCGGCGACGTACTTGGCGGTGCCGGCGGTTTTCTCCCAATGATCGGTTTTCGGAACGGAAGTGCTGATGTCACGCATGCGTTTCACCTTCCTGAATCGGGTCCATTCAACGGGACAAAGCGCCCGTGGGGCATTTGGAGATGCACAATCCGCAACTGAAGCATTTGCTTTCGTCGACGGTGATGCGGTCGCACAGCGATAGAGCGAAATACGGACAGACGCGGACGCACAATTCGCATCGCGTGCATTTCGCTTCGTTCAGTTTCGGGAAAAACGGGGCATAGGAAACCGAATTGGTCAGCCCCGAGCGTTTGACCGCTTCGATGGAAGCGAATCCGTATTTGTCCAAAACCCCGGGCAGATCGGCGATGATCTTCGAATAGAGGTTCTTGCCTTTCAGAAGCGCCCCGGAAAGCATCTGACAGGCATCGGCGCCGGCCAAGAGAAATTCGAGGACGTCTTCGGCTTTAGAAATGCCGCCGGTGCCGATGACGGTCAGGGCGGGCATCGCTTTTTTGATTTTATAGACCGTGGCCAACGCCAGCGGCTTGATGGCGGGACCGCTGGTCCAGACGAAACCGGAGTCGTTGCCGTAGCGGATTTCTCGGCTCGCCAGATCGATCTTCATCGTCGGACCCAAGGAGTTGACGGCGACGACGCCGTTGGCTCCCCCGGCCAGAATCGCCTTGGCGAATCCCTCGGGATCGGGCAG
>JAKLGB010000053.1 GCA_022710895.1 Bacillota bacterium | reverse complement strand
TTTGCTTTTGGTGGGATTGATCGGTCTGATTTCCGGTTCAACTTGGACGGGTCTTGGCCGCTTTTTGCTATTGGGCATCGTATTCACCTCATTCGATTTCCTGACTTGTTTCATTATACTCCAAAAAAAGCCAAAAAGAAAGTTTTTTTTGTCGTTACCGACGGAAAATGATGACTAAAGGGCCTGCAACCAAGCGATCACTGCCTGAGTGATCTCCGGGGGAGTCGAAGCCCCGCTGGTGACGGTCACGGAACCGATACCGTGGAACATCTCCGCACGCAAATCCGCGACGGATGCGATGCGGAACGTCCTAATCCGGCTTTCCGTTTCACTGAGTCGGGCGAGACTGGCGGTGTTGTTGCTTCGGGGATCTCCGACGACGACACAAGCTTCAGCGTGACGATTGGCCGCCAATAAAGCCTCTTGGCGAGATCGGGTGGCGGGGCAAATTTCGTCCGCAACCTCCGCTTGGGGATATCGGGAGCGCAACGCTTCAATCATCGGTCCGATCTCCCGGATGGAAAGCGTCGTCTGATTGGTAATGCAGACAGGATCGGACATTTCCGGAAGAAACGGGATTTCTTCCCCCCGTTCCACTAAACAAACCAAAGGAGACAACGATAGTGCGCCTTCCGTTTCGGGATGGTCTTTTTTTCCGATATACAGGATTTTGATTCCTCGGGTCGTCCGGTCCTTGATCAACTCGTGAGTGCGATAGACGTCGGGACAAGTGGCATCCACCGATATCAGTTTTTTTTGCCGGATAAGATCCCAGACGTCGTTTCCAACTCCGTGGGCGGTGATCACGACGGTTCCCGTTTCGATGTTTTCCAGTAACTCCAGCCGGGTTTTCCCGGGTTCGTCCCAGCAAAGAACCCCACGTTGGCGAAAGGAATCAACAACGAACTCATTGTGAACGATCCTTCCCAAGAGATGGATCGGGCGCGGAAATGACGGATCCGCCAAAACTCGCTCCAAGGTGCGAATGGCGCGGACGACTCCATGACAATATCCACGGGGGACGACAGGAATCACTTTCATCGAGATCACCTTATCCTTTTACTTTCGCTTGATTCTATTATATAATGTTTACGTTAGAAACGATGCAAAAACGTATCAAGAAAGTATGGTGCCTCTCATGTTCCCTTATAAACCTTATGTTTCCCGCGCCCTTGAAGCGCTTGGATTTCAGGAGTTGACTGAAGTCCAGACCCGTGTCATTCCCGCCGCGGTTTCCGGCAGGGACCTAATGGTCACTTCCGAAACCGGCTCCGGAAAAACGCATGCTTATCTGATTCCCCTGTTCGAGCGTTTAGTCGAAGAGGACAAAAGTCTTCAGTTTGTCATCAGTTCTCCCACCCGGGAACTCGCCCGCCAAATTGCCGCTTTCGCCCAACAAATCGCCGAATTCTCCTCGGTTCCGATTGACATCCGCGTTTTTACCGGTGGAACCGACCGTCCCGAAGAAATGGCCAAGCTCCGGAAACAGATGCCGCAAATTGTCATCGGAACTCCCGGTAAGTTGCGCGACTTGACCATCAAAGAAAACCTGCTGGATGTTCATCGCGTTCGGACCTATGTCGTCGACGAAGCGGACATGACGTTGGATGAAGGGTTTTTGGAAGATATCGACCGGGTTGCGAGCCGGATGCCCGAGACTTTGCAGACACTTGTTTTTTCGGCGACGCTTCCGGAAAAAATCCAACCCTTTCTGCGGAAATATTTGCGAAACCCGGAATTCATCGACATTGCCGGGCGCAATTCCACCAGTCTGCAAATCGCCCATTATTTCATCAAAACGAAGGGACGCCCCCGTGAAGAAGTTTTGGGAAAACTCCTTCCGAACTTGCGCCCTTATTTTTGCATCGTTTTTTGCAACACGAAAGAAACTGCCGAAAACGTCTATCGTCAAATGGCCGACGGGGGATATCAAGTCGGGTTGCTTCACGGAGGACTGGAAGCCAGAAAACGCCGTCAGGTGTTGGCCGCGGTCCGTGAACTTCGTTATCAATACTTGGTTACAACGGATCTATTAAGCCGGGGGATCGACATTCCCGACATTTCGCACATTATCAATTACGAACTTCCTCGCGATTGGGAATTTTATGTCCATCGGACCGGTCGAACCGGAAGGATGGACAAAAACGGGGTAGCCATCTCTCTCTATGATTATGACAACGATGATTACTTGAACCTCTTGGAAGCCCGGGGTTTAAAAACCGTCTATAAAGAAATCGGACGGGAGGGTTTGATCGATGCCAAAGTCCGCGGAGCCCGCGGAAAACGGCCCACAATCATTTCGGATTCCGCCAAACAGGCCATCGCGGTGTTGCCAAAACCCAAAAAAGACCAAGTAAAACCCGGTTACAAGAAGAAATACCAAGAACAAGTCAAATCCTTGGCGAAGACCTATTCCGGAAAGCGAGGCAAATGAGATGTTGATTATCGGCTCTCATGTGTCCATGGGAGGAAGCGAGCAATTTCTCGGCAGCGTCAAAGAAGCCCTTTCCTATGGTGCCAACGCCTTGATGGTCTACACCGGAGCTCCGCAAAACACGCTCCGTCTCCCGTTATCGCGTTTACGGATTCCGGAAGCCCAAGCTTTGCTTCGTGAATCCGAAATTCCGTTGGATCGGGTCATCGTCCATGCTCCGTATATTGTCAATCTCGCCAACCCCGGAGAAGAAAAACGGCAATTTGCCATCGATTTTTTGACTCAGGAAGTCCGTCGGACGGCGGCCATGGGGGGGAAGATCATTGTCCTCCACCCGGGAGCTCACATGAACGAAGGATCCCAAGAAGGGATCCGTCGGATTGCCGAGGGCATCAACCGAATTTTGGCGAACACTCCCGAATCGGGTGTGACAATCGCTTTGGAAGGAATGGCCGGAAAAGGGACCGAAGTCGGCCGTTCGTTTGAAGAAATGAAGAATTTGTTGGATTTAATCTCGGATCAATCGCGGGTCGGAACCTGTTTCGATACCTGTCATACGCATGATGCCGGTTACGATGTCGTGGGGGATTTCGACGGTGTTCTCGCGGAATTTGATCGCATCGTCGGTCTCCACCGGATTCGAGTGGTTCACTTGAACGATTCCAAGAACCCCCGAGAAGCCCATAAAGATCGCCATGCGAATATCGGATTTGGTTTTCTCGGCTTTGATGTTCTTCATCGGATTGCCCACCACCCTGTCTTCGCCAAGATTCCGAAGATTTTGGAAACTCCCTATGTACCCGACGAATCCGATCCCAAGCGCAGTTTTCCTCCGTATCGTTGGGAAATTTCGATGCTGCGGGAAGGCAAGTTTGATCCTGATGTCCTGAAGTTGATTCGTCAGGGCGAACCCGGGGAGGAGCCCGAAGACTAATGCCATTGAATGTGGTCCTTTATGCCCCGGAAATCCCCCAGAACACCGGAAACATCATGCGGACTTGCGCCGGAACCGACACCTTCTTGCATTTGATCGAACCGCTGGGGTTCAAACTGGATACCAAGACCATCCAACGAAGCGGTGTCAATTATTTGGAACATGTCCGCTATCGTGTTTATCGAAATTGGGAAGCATTTGTCACACTCAATCCCGGAATCTATGTCTTTTTCACCCGTTACGGACAGAAAAGTCCGGATCAATTCGATTTCTCTCGGATCAAAGAAACCTATTATCTCGTCTTCGGAAGGGAATCGACCGGTATCCCCAAAGCTCTGCTTCGGGACCACTGGGAAAACTGTGTCCGTTTGCCGATGAACGACCATATCCGGAGTTTGAATCTGGCCAACTGCGTATGTGCGGTTCTTTACGAAGCGTTGCGGCAACAAGGGTATCCGGGGTTATCTCGGACCGAACCCGAAACCCTGAAAGGGCCCGATTGGGTCCTCCGGACGGATGAACCTTCCGAGTAGGAATCCTTCCCTCTCTTTTCAGGTAGGTCAGAAACGGGTTGGTTCCCCTATTTTTGCTTCATTTCCAAAAAAGCGGTTTCTGGTCGCCCCGCGAGTGATATAATAGACCCAAGTCGCGCACGGAAGGACTGTGATATCATGAATTTACCCATCGGAAGCGTTGTGACCGTCCAAAGTTACAAGCACGATAAGTCCCTGCACCGGATTTGGCAGGAGACACAGGTGCTTGCGGATCGGGAGGACGTCGTCATCGTCGCCAACCGTCGCACGAAAGTCATCGAATCCACCGGGCGTTTTTGGTTCACCAAAGAACCGTCGGTGGCTTACTTCTTCAAAAACCGGTGGTTCAACATCATCGGGATCCTCAAACCGACGGGTGTCGCCTATTATTGCAACATGGCGAGCCCCATTCTCGTTGACGAAGAAGCTTTGAAATATATCGATTATGATTTGGACATCAAAGTCCTCGAGAACGGAAAAATGGTTCTTTTGGACCAAAATGAGTATCGACGGCATCGGGCCCAAATGCAGTATCCCCCGGAATTATCAGGCATTCTGGAAGAAGAGTTTAAAAAATTGCAGTCGATGATCACCGCTCAAGTTGAACCGTTCCGCAACGACGATATCCTTCGTTGGTACCAAATCTATCAAAAAATGCTGGAGGAATGAATATGTTGAAAGACCCGCGTCTGGCTCGTTTGGCCCAAACCCTCATCACCTATTCTGTTAAGATGCAACCCGGAGAAACCGTCATGATCTACTCCACAATCAAGGCCAAACCCCTCATTTTGGAGTTGATCCGTTGCATCCGGGAACACCAAGGCAACCCTATCGTCGAACTTTCGGATCACGAAGTCGAGCGTGAATTGCTGTTTTCTTCGACCGACAAATCCTTGGATCGCAACTATCGGTGGCTCGATTGGAAACTGGATGACATCGATTGCATCATCCATATCCGGGCTTCGGAATCGGACTATACCTCCGCAGACGTCCCGATCGACATCAAACGTCGTATTTCCACAAAGATGAATCCCCTGACCGCCAAACGTTTGGGAAAGAAATGGGTTCTGTTAAATTATCCGACCGAAGGAAACGCCCACAAAGCCAAGATGAGTTTTGAAGTCTATTCGGACTTCGTCATCGGGGTTTCCGGGGTGGATTATTCGAAGATGAACAAGGCTTTCGAACCGTTGAAAGCTTTGATGGAACGCACCGATCGGGTCCGCATCGTTTCTCCGGGAACCGATTTGCGTTTTTCGATCCGAGGGATCCCCGCCGTTCCTTGTGCCGGCGAATTCAACATCCCCGACGGCGAGATTTTTACTGCCCCCGTCCGTGATTCCGTGAATGGCATCATCACGTATAATACCCCGTCCCCTCAAAGCGGTTCCGTTTTCACCCACGTTTCGCTGAGGTTTGAAAACGGCAAAATCGTCCAAGCGACGGCCGATCAAGAACTTTCGCTTTTGCAATCGGTCTTCGATACCGATGAGGGAGCCCGGTATGTCGGGGAGTTTGCTCTTGGAGTCAATCCCCTCGTCACCCGTCCCATGGGAGATATCCTTTTCGACGAAAAAATCGCCGGTTCGATCCACTTCACTCCCGGACGTTGTTACGAAGACGCCCCCAATGGCAACAATTCCGCCATCCATTGGGATTTGGTGCTCATCCAGACCCCCGAATTCGGGGGCGGGGAAATTTGGTTTGACGATGTTCTCATTCGCAAAGATGGGCGATTCGTGATTCCGGAATTGTTCCAACTTAATCCCGAAAACCTGCAATAAACCAAACGAAAATCGACCATGAGCCGTAATCTTTTTGGCCCACGGATCGATTTTTGTGTTATAATGGAAAAAGGATGTGATTGCCATGGAACTGATGTTCAAAATCAAAAAACCGGAAAGTATCAAGAATTTCTTGCATGAGGCCAACATTCCTTACAAGCTGATCGAAGAGATCAAAGGCGTCAAACAAATCATCGTCAATAATGATATCAAAACCTATTTGGACACCATCAAAAAAGGCGACACGCTAAAAGTGTCGATTCCCGATGAAGAAGTCGACCCTACGATCGCCCATGAAGACATCCCGCTGGACATCGTGTACGAAGATGCCTATCTGATGATTGTCAATAAACCTTATGATATGGCTGTGATGGTCACCAAGTCCCATGAAACCGGTACTTTGTCGAATGCTCTTTGCCATTACTTTGACGTCAAGGGCATCCACAGCAAAATCCACTTGGTCAACCGCTTGGATAAAGATACCTGCGGGTTGATGGTCATCGCCAAAAACCGGTTTGTCAAATTTTTGCTTTCGGAAAACCTCAAAGCAAAGATCGACCGCGAATACTACGCCATTGTCGACGGCATCCTTCCGGCAAAGGTCGGTTCCATCGATCTCCCGATCGGCAAACGCGACGAGATGTCGATGAAACGTGAAGTGATGGAGGGCGGGGACGAAGCGGTCACCGATTACCGCGTCCTCAAGGAATTCGTCAACCACAGCCTTTTGAAAATCACCTTGGAAACCGGACGGACTCATCAAATCCGGGTTCACCTATCCCACTTCAATTTTCCGATCGTCGGCGACCCCTTGTACAATCCGAAAGCCAAACCCGGAGAGAAGATGTTGTTGTGCAGCCATCATGTCCATCTGAAACATCCCATCACCGGAATCGACCTCAATTATGAACTGGATTTGCCCAAAAACTTCAAGGATTATATGAAGCAATTCGGAGCTTAATATGAAAAAACACTTCACGCGATGAAGTGTTTTTTTTAAAAAAAAACCACGGCTCCGCGCCGTGGCTGTGGATTCAGGCCGCAATCAGCCCGTTAATCATATTGACGAGATTGTCGCCCAATTCGGGGAAAAACATGAAGATGACGACGACGGCGAGGATGATCAAATAGATCAAAACGAACAGTCCTTTGCCGGAAACCAATTCCATTCCGACGATGGCGGCGACTCCCAAAGCGGCATATTCCTTCACCATATTCAGAATATCCATGATGGCGGGGTCAAGACCAAAATGGAATTGGGCATCCGTGTAAAGGAAGGCATACAAAGCGATCGTCAAAAATCCAAAAATCTGGCCGAGCACATTCCACAATTTTTTCATTTTCATTCCTCCTTTTTCTCTATTTTTTACTTCCATTTTTTATTATAGACACACCCTTGAACGAAAGCAAGGGGGAAAAAGCGATTATTTTTGCGAAAGATAGGCCAAAAGGAGGCGAAGAGTGTTTTCGATCCCTTTGGCATGGGTCCGCTCCATTCCGTGAGAAGCATGAACGCCGGGTCCGATCAAACCCCCGCGAAGATCCTGTCCCCCGCGGAGAGCCGCGGAAACATCGGATCCGTAATAGGGGTAGACGTCACAAGCATAGTCCAACCCCGTTTCTTTGGCCAATCGCACCAGTTCCGAAGTGATCCGATAGTCATAAGGTCCGGAGGAATCTTTGCAACAGATCGAGACCATTTCCTCGGTGCATCCGAGGTCGTCCCCCACACACCCCATATCTACGGCGATCATCTCGTCCACAGCAGGCATCCAAGCTGCCCCATGGCCGACTTCTTCATAGGTCGAAATGACGATTTTTAGGGTCGGTTCGGGAACCGAGCCGGTTTCATGAAGGCGCTTCATCAAACCGAAAAGAATGGCTACACTGATTTTGTCATCCAAGAAACGACTTTTTAAAAATCCGGCGGGCGTCAAGATGGTTTTTGGATCAAAGAAAATGTAATCCCCGGGAGCGATTCCCAAAGCGGCAACGTCGGCAGCGGAATGAACGACTTCATCGATGCGTACGTACATTTTTTCGGGACTGCGTTCAACAGTTCCCGCGTCTTTGAACACGTGAGAAGCAGGAGAGGAAGAGAGGAATGTCCCGGTGAATTGCCGGCCTTCACGGGTCTGAATCATGCAATATTCCCCGTCCAACGTCGGCCAAATCGGACTGCCGATCGTCGTGAACCGGATACCTCCGTCAGCCGACACGCTGCGAACCATCGCCCCCAATGTGTCGACATGCCCCGAAAGCCCCAGGACGCGCCCGGTGCGGCCGGGAACGGTAATCACGGCGTTCCCCTTTTTGGTCAGTTCCGCGGAGTAACCGAATCGTTTGGCTTCTTCGCAGATCCGTTCGATGATCAGATGGCAATAACCCGAAGGAGAGGGCATCTGCAGCAGTTCTTTGGCAAATTTCATCACATAATCGATTGTTTTTTTCATAGAATCACCCCCCATCATTATATCACGGGGTTTGCCCGGGAAATCCGTTATTTTCTTTTATTTACCGGAGAGGTGTGATACAATTGAGTCAGAAGAAGCGCGCAAAGGAGCTGAGTCCGATGATCGTCGTTTTCGGAGGAGCGTTCAACCCGCCCACCATCGCCCATCAACAGATTTATTATTATGTCCGTCAACACTTGGACGTAAAGGAATTCATCTATCTTCCCGTGAGCAGCCTCTATACCAAACGGTCTCTTGCCAGTAACTACCATCGGCTTCAGATGCTCAATTTGATGACGAAAGGCCTGCCAGGGGTCAAAGTTTCGACGATGGAATTCGATGATCCCGAGTACCGGGGAACCTATCAAAGTTTACTTCGGATTCAAGAAGCCCATCCCGAAGACATCGTCGCATTCATCATCGGTGCGGATAATCTGCCCAAGTTGAACAAATGGATTAACGTTCGCACCTTGTTGGCAGAGTTCAAATTCATCGTTATCAACCGGAACCGAGTGGACATTCGTCAGATGATCCTTTCCGATCCGCTGCTCAAACAATTTCCCGACTCGTTCATCACCCTTCCCGATTTCGACGTGGCCGTTTCGTCGACCGCTTTCCGCGAAACCTTGGATCCCGGTTCGGTAACGACGGAAGTTTATGACTATCTCATGATCCACGGGCTTTACAAGGAGTAGAATGCCATGTA
>JAKLGB010000052.1 GCA_022710895.1 Bacillota bacterium | reverse complement strand
CGTAGCGAAAAAACGGATCCGGGTGAGGTTTTCGGTGAGCGACAGTTTTCCCCCCGTCACTTTTTTGGCGCCGTGGACGAGAACGGACATCGGCCCCGTCGGGGTGTACAGATACAGGATCTTGCTGGATTCCTTGAAGTTGATCTGCTTGAGGATCAGGCCTTCAAACGCTTCCAAGGGCGTTCCCTCCTTTGGGTCATTCCCGGTCGGGTTTGTATCCATAGTTTTTCAGGTAAAATTCGCGGTTCCGCCAATCTTCTTCGACCTTGACGAACAGTTCCAGATAGACTTTCTCTCCCAAAAATTCCTCGATGTCGAGGCGAGCTTTGGTGCCGATTTCTTTGAGCATCGACCCGTTGGCCCCGATGATGATCTGCTTTTGATTCGGACGTTCGACGATGATCGTAGCGTAGATTTTGAGGGTGGTCCGCGCCGCGTTCTTCTTCATCTGGTCGATCGTCACCATGACGGAATGCGGGATTTCGTCCCGGGTGAGTTCCAAAATTTTCTCGCGGATGAGTTCGCGAATCAAAAACGTTTCCGGACGGTCGGTCAATTCCCCGTCGGGGTAGTATTTCGGACCCTCGGGAAGCAGTTTCTTAATGTCTTCGAGCAACAGGGGCACATTCTCCCCCGTGAGGGCGGAAATCGCGAAAGCCCCGGCGAAGGAAAAAACGGCTTTGTATTTTTCGACGTTTTCCCGAAGGCGTCTGAAGTCTTTAATGGCGTCGAGTTTGTTGATGATGAGAAACACGGGAATCCGGACTCCGGAAAGCGATTCGAGAATTTTCCGATTCGATTCGGAAAAATCTTCGTAGGCGTTGATCATGTACAACACGACGTCGACGGTCTTCACCGTTCGGAGCGCGGCTTCCGACATATACTCGCCCAATTTGGTAATGGGATCGTGGATGCCCGGAGTGTCGATGAAGACCATTTGCGAGGTTTCGTCGTTGTAGATGCCTTGGATGACGTCCCGGGTGGTCTGCGGACGCATGGAGACGATGGCGACCTTATGGTGAAGGACTTGATTCAAAAACGTCGATTTTCCGACATTGGGCTCGCCGATGACGGTGATGAAACCCGATTTAAACATCAGAGGTCCGCCTCCGAGAAACCGAAAGGCAACAAATCGACATTTTTATAAGTTTGGGTCTCGCCTTTATTGTTGGCGAGGATCACTTCGGCGTCGTTTTCCATCAGTTCGCGAATCACTTGACGACAGGACCCGCAGGGAGAAACGAAATAATCGTGATCGGTATACACCAAAATCCTGCGAATGTCGGTTTTGCGGACGCCATCGGAATACGCGGCGAACAAGGCGCTGCGCTCGGCGCAGTTGGCCAGTCCGTAGGCGGCGTTTTCGATGTTCACGCCTTTATAGATTCGGCCGTTTTTCAGTTCAAGAACCGCCGAAACCGGAAAATGGGAATAAGGGGAGTAGCTGTTTTTGAGATTTTCTATGGCCAACGCCAAGAGTTTTTCCATGTCGTCACCTCGTCAGATGGATTTTTTGCAGGATCGTGTCCTGCAGGGCAAACATCGTGGTTTCTTGTTCGGGATTTTGATGATCGTATCCGTTGCAATGCAGGAATCCGTGGCAGGCCAGGAATCCGAGTTCGCGTTCGAAGGAATGACCGTATTCGGCGGCCTGTTCCCGGGTTTTGTCCAACGAAATGAATACATCTCCGAGTTCCCGGTCATCCTCGGCATTGTCAAAACTGAGGACGTCCGTGGGTTTGTCGAGACCGCGGAATTCGCGGTTGAGCCTTTGAATTTCGGCGTTATCGACCAAAATGACGTTGATGATTTTCCGCCCGCGCAGACAGAGGATCCGCGCCCCGGCTTTCAGAACGGCATCGAGGGTCTTCCGGTATTCGCGGGTCTTTTCGTCCACTTGGTTGACCAGATTAATCTTGAGCATCTTCGAACCTCGCAAGAATCGTCTGCACCAAAGGATGGCGGACGACGTCGACTTTGTCGAAACGGACGATGGCGATGTCCGGGATGTCCTGAAGAATCCGGGAAGCGACGACCAGTCCGGGTTCTACGTGCCTGGGGAGATCGGTTTGAGTAATGTCGCCGGTGACGACCATCTTCGAACCGAAACCCAAGCGGGTGAGAAACAGTTTCATCTGTCCGGCAGTGGTGTTCTGCGCTTCGTCCAGAATCACATAAGCGTTTTCCAATGTGCGTCCGCGCATGTAGGCGAGCGGAGCGATTTCGATCGTTCCCTGTTCGATCATCGCCTGGGTGGTTTTGACCCCGAGGATTTCGTACATTGCGTCGTATAGCGGACGCAAATAGGGATCGAGTTTCTCGTTCAAATCCCCCGGAAGGAAACCGAGGTTTTCTCCCGCTTCGATCGCCGGACGCGTCAGAATCAGACGTTTTACCGCGCCTTCGCGCAGTTTGGCCAACCCGATCAGCACCGCCAAATAGGTTTTCCCCGTTCCGGCGGGCCCGATGGCCATCACAACGGTGTTTTTTTCGATGGCGTCCCAATACCGTTTTTGGTGGATGGTTTTGACGTACACCGGCTTCCCAGCATAGGTCTTGATGATTTCCTTGCGGTTGACGAACAAATCGAAGACTTCTTCGTCCTCGACCCCGTCGATCAAACTGGAAACGTAGATGACGTCCCGTTCGTTGAAATGAATGTTACGGACCAAAAGTTGTTTCAGAAGCCCGAAAACGCGTTCGAGTTTTCCCAGCACGACGGGATCCTGACTGGCAGCCTGGATCTCGTTGTGTCCGGCATAAAGGTCGACGCGGAACAACGTCCCGAGGATTTTCAAGTACTTGTCATTGGGTCCGATGACCTGCAACATCTCGGAAACGGAATCGAAACGGACATTCAGTTTGGAAAGTTCGACCATTGAGGGAGGATCATCCTTTCGCTTGCGGCGTCATGATTTATTATAGCACGGAGAGTCGAAAAAGCCAACCGTTCCCCCACATCGGGGGAAAAAAAGCACTTCATCGGAATGAAGTGCTTTGCGGGTTATCCTCTGCGGCCTTTTTGATTTTCACGCTGTTTCATCTTTTTCGAAACGCTCGGTTTCAAATAATATTCTCTTTTACGCGCTTCGGCGAGGGTGCCAGCACGAGAAACATCGCGTTTGAAACGACGAAGTGCGTCTTCGATGCTTTCGTTTTCTCTAACGACGGTCTTTGCCATGTGCTTCACCCCTTTTCTTTTCAAATAGAATTATACTTGATTTAACGCGGAAAGTAAACAATTTTTTTCATAAAGTGATTTAAATCCGGGGCCTCTTGTGGTATTATTCTTGTAGAATGCAAAAGAGGTGGTTCTCTATGATTCTCGCGGCTTTCAACCTGATGGAACACTGGAAACAAATCCTTCTGATCGCCGGCGCCGTCATCGTTTTGCTGGTGATCGTCGCGGTGTTCCTCAACAAAGGACGGTATGCCGCCCGGTTCAACGGTTTTTACAAACGGATCGACCGGATCGCCACCAAGCGCTTTAATTCCAATCTGTTCATCGAGACTTTGTTGCAAAACGACGTCAAGGATCAGACCAACACCTACAAATCCCTCAAAGGCCGCGGAAAATCGAAGGTCAACAAATATCTCGATTTCTACGTCAAGAACCTTCCCGAACTGGTCATTCTCAAGTCGTTCATTTCCCCCGACAAAAACAAGAACCAGCTCGCGATCCTGCTGTTGGACGAAAGCGACCGAGTACTTTGCCGCTGGGACAAAACCCGAAAAGTCAAAGGCTTGATCAAAATGGCCAACAAGTATCAGATGCTGACACCGATTTTGGCATTCCTTTACGAACTGCCGATGAACATCAAGGAAGGGGTGCCGTTCCGTTTCAAGAATCACGACAACGACTACACCTTGACGTATGACATTCTGAAAAACGCTCGCAAAACCAAACGAAAAGTCAAAGAACGCAAGTTGACCCGGGCGGAATTGAAAGCCCAGGAACGGATTGCCAAAATCAAAGCCAAAAAAGAAATGAAACGACGTTAAATCAAAGATTTCAATTTCAAAAAACCAAATTCCATTTTTCATAAATCACAAGGCTTGAACACGATGCAAAATCGCGTTCAAGCCTTTTCACTCTTTCATTAGTACTCGAAAATCGATTCGATGGTTTTTTTGGTGGAAAAGGGCAAGGACGATCTTTTCTATTCCGCGACACGGAAGTTCGATCCAACATTTACGAGAGGTTCTACTGAACTTTTCTCACTTTGCCGTAGAGAATGACATATCCTTCAGAAGCGATGGTTTGGGTGTATGGTATCGTCAGAGCCCTATCAACGAACCATCCCGAAAACGACATCCCTGCAGGTAAATCCGGGATAAACAAATCGAGTTGATCTCCATACCGAAAGTTTTGATCGACGCTGGCGTTTTCTGTGATATAAACATCGCTCCAAAGCACCGGAGAAAACTGGTTTGTTTTCGTTTTCAACCCTAATTGGTTTTGTTGGTTCTTTCCCCAAGCAAAAACCCGACCTTTATCGGTGATTGCAAAAGAAGAATCTTCGTAGGCCCTCACCGTAACGATCTTTTCCCCATAAGGTATTCCAGAAAAAGAAACGAGTGAGGGTTCATAGACGGGGGTGGGGCTAGACCCCTGGCGATTTCCAAGTTGCCCATAACTGTTGGTTTTTCCCCAAGAAAATACGCGCCCCTCACTAGATAAAGCCAAGACATGTCGATTCGATGCATGCACCGAAACGATTTTTTCGCCTCCATGCAGCCCAGGAATCGAAACAAGAATGGGCGTGTCGAAATGATCATCTGAAAAGCTATACGCCCGTCCCGAAAGATTGTTGATGTTCGAACCAAAGAAAAACAAACGACCGGCGCTGGTAATGGCAAATGATACGCAGACCCCTGCAAACGTATCGATGAACGACTCATCGGAAAACAACATGGAATCATCGACCGCGATCGGGGTTATGGCGTTTTCAATAGTTCCCCCATCCGAAACGCCAAGACATCCATCGTAGTTTGATCCCCAACCAAGGATTCTTCCATTGCTGGTCAAGGCGAGCGTGTGGCTACCCCCGGCGCTGATTTTTTGGATCGTTTCTCCTGACTCAAGGCCGGACGGATTGATTAGGACCGGAGACAAGCGGCCGGTGGTGGTTCCGTCCCCCAGTTGACCGTATTGATTGATACCCCAAGTGAAAATCCGATTCAGGTTTGTAAAAGCGAAGGAATGATACCCCGAGGTAACGATCGATACAACCTTCTCATCTTGACCCAACGATGGAAAATCAATATCTTGGGAAAAACTCGGTTCCCGACCCGTTGTGGTTCCATCTCCCAATTGCCCAAATTGGTTGAATCCCCACGAATAAACGTGGTTGGAATTGGTGATTCCGAAATAGGATCCACTCTGTCCGGTCAGAAACTTCAAACCGGAAGAAACATATATGCTATTTGGCCCATATAAAGTTCCGGATTCGGCCAAATTCCAGGAAAGGGCTTTATTTTCGATACTAAATGCATAACCATCGGTGGCGTATTCTACATAATAGGGGACAAAGATGTCTTCGATCTTCTGAAGTTCAGGAAATTCATAGCGCAAATAGACATTGAAATATTTCTTTGTCCACGAGGCGTAGAGATGAACCCCTGCGGGAACGGGTTCGAAAGAACTAAAAGCGGGGTCGCTGAGGTCTTCTTCAAAATGCCATCCCTGGAACTCATATCCTTCCCTTGTCGGACTGGTAATAGAAACATACATATCGTCCATTGTAAAGGAATTTGGATTTCCAACAATGTAGTCTCCTCCATCATAATGGTAGGAAATAGGATATTCAATAGCTTCCCACACGGCCAAAAGGTGCATCGGAGAAGTAACCTTATCTTCGGAAAAATCCCACATTTGGCCCATGGTGGACCATCCGAGAAAGGTGTATCCTTCTCGGACAAGATCCGCGGGTTGGGGAATTTTTTCTCCGGCGAAAACATAGATGATCGAGGCAACCTCATCGGGAGAGGAGTGAAACATGATCTGGTAATTGGCTGTAGTCGATTTCTCGCATCCAAAGGAAAAAAAAGCGAGAGAAAAGCAAAGGACATAAAGGGTCAAACGGCAAACCATTTTTCTCATCATTCATCATCCTCCATGGTTCATATAGAAACATTTTATAAAACCCATTTGGAAAAATCAACAATATATATAAATAAAAAAAACAAAAGAAATTTCTTATCATTTTTTTTATTTTTTTTATTCGTGAAGTCGGGTCATGATACCCCTGGAAACAAAGGTCAAATCCGGAATGATCTACATCGATATGGGTTCGATTCCCAGGTCGTGACTTCGGCAAAAAAAATCCCTTCGGCGGCTCATGACAGATGTCATTTGACTGCTTGAGGGATGCAACCATTGCTTGATAAATATCGATCTCTCGAAACTAAAAACTTAAAATCCTTTGACCGAAGTCGCGTCCGAAAACGACAGCGTTTTTTTTATCTTCTTCCGTCGGTTTGAACCGGACGCGGAACCCATCGACGACCTTCATGTTCACCTGTTTGAGCCGTTCCGTCAGGTGCAAAACGCCTTCTCCGCTCCATCCGTAGCTGCCGAAGGCCCCCGCCCACTTCTTTCCATGGACGGGAGGATAAAGGGATGTGGCCAAATCCCACAGCGGTTTGAGAGCTTCCCCGACCATCGTCGGGGTTCCAAACAGGACCCCGTCCGCCCATCCGATCTCTTCGAGGACCGAAGCGGATGGGGTTTCGACCATGTCGTGGATGCGAACGTCGAAATCCCCGCTTTCGCGGATTCCCGAAGCAATCAACTCGGCTAATTCTTTGGTATATCCATAGGCGCTGACAAAAGGAATGATCACCGTCTTCTTCGTGAACGGCGAAGAATTCCCGCTCCACTCGGCATACTTGCCGATCACCTCGTCGATGCGGGAATCGAGAACCGGCCCATGTCCCGTGGCGATCATCGCCACCGGAAGTCCGGCGATCCGTTTGAGAGCGTTTTGCACAAAGGGCCGCTTGAACGGACCCATGATCATGTCAAAGTAATATTTCAGGGCTTCTTGATAGCCTTTTTCGTCCGTCAGGGTGCTGCGAACGATCCCCGAATGCGAATAATGGCACCCGAAAACGTCGCAGGTGAACAAGACCCGTTCCTCTTCCAGGTAGGTGAACATCGTGTCCGGCCAATGAAGATTCGGCAGCGGCATGAACCGCAGAGTTTTATCGCCAAGCGACAGTGTATCGTTGTCCTTGACGATCCGACTGCGGAATTCGCGGTGGACGATGAATTTGAGGAAGGTGATGGCCGGTGCGGTTCCGACGATCGTGATCGCCGGATTGAGTTCCAACAAGCGGGCGATGCTGCCGGCATGATCCGGTTCGGTATGGTTGACGATCAGGTAATCGATGGTCGAAACGTCGACGGTTTGGGCGAGGTCGCGAAAAAACTCGTCCATAAACTTCGGCTTGACGGTCTCGAACAGCGCGGTTTTTTCGCTGCCCTTCAGCAAATATGCATTATAGGTCGTCCCAAAAGCGGTCTTCAAGACGATGTCGAAGACCCGAAGCTCGGGGTCGAGGACTCCGACCCAGAACAGGTCGGACAACAGACGCATTGATTTCATTGGGTTACCTCCATAGGCAAAGATGAATCGACCTTCACGGCCAAAGACAAAGGATAAGTTTCTTCGGTGATGATGACCGGGGTCGGAACGCCCAGAAGCGATTCCGAACCGAGAAAACGAACGTGGATGTAGTTGCCGGTATGCCCGGAAAGCATCCCGTCGCGAAATGTTTCCGGCATCGCTTCCAGCACTTTTCCCATTTGCGAACGGATATACATCCGTGCCAAGGTGTCCGAGAGTTCCAACAACTTGGCGACGCGGTCTTTTCGAACCGCCGGGGGAACCGGATCCGGCATTTTCGCCGCGGGGGTTCCGGCGCGGGGAGAAAACGGGAAGACATGCAGTTCGGAAAAACCGATTTTTTCGATAAAAGCGAACATTTCCGCGAAATCCGCCTCCGTCTCGCCGGGAAAACCGACGATGACATCGGTGGTCAACGCCAAATCGGGAATCCGCTCGCGGAGAAGCGCGACTTTGCGGGCAAATTCCGCCATGTCGTACTTTCGGTTCATCATGCGAAGAATGCGATCGGATCCGCTCTGGAGCGGGACGTGGAGATGGTTGACGATGGTGGGAGAGGCGGTGATCACCCGCAGGACATCCTCGGTCAGTTCGCTGATTTCAATGGAGGAAATGCGGATCCGGGACAACCCGGGAAGTTTCGCCAAGTCGGCCAACAGGTCGGAAAAACGGTAATTCGGAAAGTCCGATCCGTACCCCCCGGTATGAATCCCGGTGAGGACGATTTCCCGAAAGCCGTTGGCCACGAGATTTTCGGCTTCGCGAAGGACTTCCTCGGGTTGCCGGGAACGAACCCGTCCCCGGGCATAGGGAATGATGCAGTAGGAACAGAAATTGTCGCATCCGTCCTGAATTTTCAGAAACGCGCGCCGGTGATGCTCGAAGCGGCGGATGTGCAAATCCTCGAACGGGGTTTGCGGCAAGAGCGGTGCGACAAGGTTCTGGGGTTGCCCCAGACGGCGGAATTCCTCGAGATAGTCGGGGATTCGGTGGCGATCATGAGTTCCGACGACGATCGAGACCCCCTCGATGGCGGCGACTTCTTCGGCCCGTAGTTGGGAAAAACAGCCCATGACGACGACGATCGCCCCGGGATGGCGGGCAGCTTCGCGGATCATCTTCCGCGATTTGGCTTCACCGGTATTGGTGACGGAACAGGTGTTGATGACATAAACGTCATTCGCTGCGGAAAACTCGCCGCGTTCATATCCGCGGTCACGCAAAAG
>JAKLGB010000051.1 GCA_022710895.1 Bacillota bacterium | reverse complement strand
GCGGTGATGGAAATTTTCTCGTAAAAGGCTCAACGTAGCGGCCCGGACCGTTTCCGGAGTCCCTTTTCGGAAGACTTCCGAAGGGGAAAGATTGCCCATCACCGGGACCCTCGGAGAAAAACGGGCCAATACTTCTTTCATGGAAACCGCATCCCCGAAATGATAGGCATCGGCCCCGATCCCGGCCAGACTGTCCAAAAGAGGAAGGGTGTTTCCACAATTGTGATAGAAAAAGGCGAAATCATCGTCTTTTACCGCTTCGGCGATGGTCCGGATATAACGACTCGAAAATTCTTCGCACAAGGCAGGAGAAAGCAATCCCGCGGCGGGTTCGGCCAGTAACACTCCGTCTGCCCCCGCGGCCTTGAAGGCCTGGATATATTCGGTGATAAACGCGGTGGCTTTTCCCAACACTTGATGAACCCGATCCGGTTCCATGTAACAATCAACCATGATTTCGGTCATATCCATCAAGCGGCCGGAAAGCGAAAACGGACCGATGACACCGGCAATCAACGGACGATTGGGAATCCGATCTTTGGCCCGGCGAATTCCTTCGACATAAGTCTCGGTCCGGTGTCCGGAAACCGTCGGGACGGCGAGGTTCTCGGCGTCAACCGAATCGTGGACAATGGCTCCGATCACCGTCGGAATATCGTCGTCAAAATACCGGATCGGGGCTCCGAAAGCTTCGGCTTCGACCGACAGATCCATCATCGAAAGCACCGCCCCCATCGGCCAAACCCGGGCCACTTCGGCCATCGTCATGGCCTGTTTCTCGGGGTCTTTGATCAAGTCGCGAACGGAAATCCCCAACCTTTTTGCGGCAGGAAAGGTTAAGATCGGGAGAGGATGGTCGCGTTGTTCGAGCAGTTGGTTCATCCATAGCAATTTATTCATCGTTTGATCCCCATTTCGTATGCGGCGGAAAGCATCGCTTGATAGTTTTCGTTGGAAATGTAATCGGGAATCGAGTTCCCGCTGCCTAGGGCATACCCGCCCCGGATCCGAGTGCGTTCCAGCATCCGAAGGGTGCGATCGCGAATGACTTCTGGAGTGGACCGGGCGAGGAAATCAATATCGATTCCACCCATGACCGCGATTCGGGGATAGAGAAATTCATAAGCCGCTTCCACGGGCATGATTTTGTCTTCATAGGAATGACGTCCGTCGAATTTCATCGTATCCACGATATCTTCGACGATGTCCCCGAAATATCCGCAGGAATGCAGGATGGCGTATTTCCCGCAAGAATGCGCCTTTTCCACGATTTTTTGATACCAAGGGAATACAAACTTCCGCAAAATATCGGGATGCAACATCGTTTGCGTGTTGAATCCCCAGTCGTCATTACATAGAATCGCTCCGACGACATCATGTTTGAGACACTCCGTGAAATACTGATCGATGCGTTTCCCGACGTTTGCGAAAACGGCCGCGACAAGATCGGGATCATCATATAAAGCCAAGCACAGATTCTCGTATCCCATGATCCCGATCGTGTTTTCCAAGATGCCATCCAGGGAAAAAGGAATGAACCGGACGTGAGGATTCAGATATTTACCGGCTTCTTCCAAAATCGAGAAATCGCAGTCGGTCAACTCCGGCCAACGATATTCGGAGAAGCTTTTCCAATCGACGATCGTGGCTCCGACATTGAGGGATTTTGTCTGAACCCCGGGATGCTCTTCGGTCTTGCGCGGGAAAGTCATCCCGCGAACGACGATACAAGCATGGTCAAAACCGGCGGAATCAAAAGCCCGCACGTTGGTGATCACCCGTTCCATTTCGTTGGTGTTGCGATATTCATCCCCCACCAGCATTTTCTCTTTGTCCGAACCGATGATGAAATCGAACATCACCGGTCGCGGAGCCGGTTTTTTTTGCAAGATCAATTCCATGTTACGAAAATCGGGTTGCCAATCGCGAGGTCTCAGCATGTCTTTCCCCCTTGGTGATCTCAATGCCCGGAAAGGCCGCATCCGGAAATAGGAAACCGGATGCGGCATCCCGGCGGTGCTTCACGGCTGATGGCGAATCAGTCGATTTTGGTATACGAAGTGATGTGGGTTTCCGTGTCAAACACGAAATGATAGGTTCCGGCTTCCGTGATGGTCACGATCGAAGGGGTGCCGGTGACGGCGCCGCTCAGATCGTATTGAACCCCTGCCCCCCATACGTTCCAGGCACTGTAGTAGTGGTAAGTGGTGACGACAAGCATCCGGTAACCGGTGTCGGCGGTGTACCATCCGCTGGTTGGCGCCGCGAAAACCGGCAGGACCAAGTCGATTTCGAATTGGGTCGAGGATCCGGATACCGGGGTCATGGTTCCGGCTCCTTCCCCTTTGAGCAGGAAGCATTCGGCATCATCAGTTTTCCGGGTGAATGTGCCGTAAATCGTCGGCGTCAGCAGTTCATAAGCGTCATGGTCGACGACGGTTTTATGCGTCACCGAGTCGTAGACGAAGTGCAGCGTGGTCTCCGCGGTCAATTCGATATACGTCATCTTGCCCATTCCGCCGGCTTCGCCGCTGAAAAGATATTGGGTTCCCGCGCCGAAACCCCAGATCCCATAGTTGACTTTGTCCAACACGACCGCAAACGAATAGGTGCCGGCAGCAAGGGTTACCGATCCGAGATACTCGGTCGGAACTTCGTTGTTTTGGACCAACACGACCGCATTTTCGGTCAAACTCCATGTGTTGAAGTCGCCGTAAATGGTCGGGGAGGCCAAAGCGACGACTTGTTCGACGACGGTTGTCACATGGGTCTCGGAATCATAACTGAAAGTATACGTGGTGGGAGTTTCCGGAGCCAAATACGAGACTCCCCCCATTCCCGCGACGGTTCCGTCGAGTTTATATTGTTCGCCCGCACCCCAGACATGGTAACCAGTGCCGATGTAGTATTGTTCGGACAATACGAGCGCGATGGACCAGCCTTCCCCTGTGCCTTCATAGGCGGGAAAGGCGAACTCGCCGGTATAGATTCCGTCTTCATCCGCATCCGTCAATGCCAATCCTCCGGATCCGGGAACATAGCTCCAGTCCGTTCCGCCCATCTCCGAAGCGAAATCTCCGTACAATACCGGGTTTTCGAACGTCCGAACCATCGAGGAATCATAGACCTTGTGGGTCGATGAATCGAACAGCACCGTCAAGGTTTGGTCGTTTTCTACCCAGACCGAACCCAAGCCCGCGTTCGAAGGCGAGACCGGGGCGGGTTGTAGGTCGTATTCAGCCGCTCCGTAACAGTGCGTCCAATTTCCTTCCGTGACCTTGTAGTAGTGTCCATCGTTGTAAAGCGGGTCCCGGTTTTCTGCGGTCAAAACCACGGTGAAGGTGTACCATCCCGGTTCTCCGGCAATGGCGGTCATTTGATACGCGGTGTCGGCGACGGCATAGCCGTTGAAACTCCCGGCCAAGTAATAGGCCGTTTGGGCGACCGAGGTAGTCGTCGACGAAGTGGTGGTGGAGGTCGTCGAGGCGGCAGTCGCCGTCGTCGAGGCCGTGGTCGTCGTGTTGCATGCGGTCAAGGCAAAGAACCCGACCGAAGCCACGAAAAGACTCAAAACACAATACAGAATGCGTTTCATCATGTCCTCCTTGTTTCCTTCTTCTATTTTATCCGGTTATCCGGATCATGCCTTTTGGAATAGGGCGAACGATCCGCCCGCAACGAAGATTTCGTTTCCTGTCACAAGGGAACCCAAACGCGGTTTCCAACCATTCCCAGAGTGGCTGAAGGGTTCCTTCCCGCGATTGATCACTATCAACCAAGCCTCGTTGCCAAAGATTCTCTGGAAAACCAAAACGTCGGGGGCGGATGGCTCCGAAACGAGAATTCCTTCTCGCAAAGCCGGGGAATCCCGTCGTAGAAGTCCGATTTGACCGAGAATCTGCGTTTCTTGATCCTTGGTCGCTGCCCAATCCATCGCGCGGCGGTTGTCGGGATCGGTTCCCCCATCCATGGTCACTTCGTCCCCATAATAGATCAAGGGCATCCCCGGCAAAAAAAGCATCAACACCAACGACAAGAGGTGTTCGTTTCGGTCCCCCGAAAGGGCTCGAAGCCACCGTTCGGTGTCGTGGCTGCCCACGAGATTGATCAATAGATTCCACGTGGGGGTCGGGTAGCGCATAAGGTTATCGGCGAACCGTTTCCAGAAGGTTTCGGCCGTTATTTCTCCTTGGAAAAACGCAAGAACCCATTTTCGGAACCGATAATTGGTCACCGTGTCCCATTCATCTCCACGCAACCAAGGTCCCGAAAAACTCCAGGACTCCCCGATCAGCAATGTGTCCGGACAAACTCTTTTGATTTCCCTGCGGAACCGCCGCCAGAAAGTATGCGCTACTTCATCGGCCACATCGAGGCGCCAGCCGTCGATTCCCAATTCTTTGGTCCAACGGGCGGCCACGCCGCACAGATACCCCTGAACTTCAGGGTTCGAGGTGTTCCACTTTGGCATCTTCGGAACTTGATTGGCAAAATTCTCATAATTGGCTTTTTCCATCGACACGGGGAATCCGTGGGGTTCAAACCAATTGCGATACCGGGATTGTTCTTGGTTTTTCAGTAGATCTTGAAAGAACGGATGGTCACTGGAAGCGTGATTGAAGACCCCGTCGAGGATCACCCGAATACCTTTGACGTGAGCGGCGGTGACGAGTGCTTTCAACCCTTCGGTTCCCCCGTAGATTGCCTCAACAGTCTCGTAATCGGCTACGTCGTATTTGTGATAACTGGGAGATCGGAACACCGGGGAGAGATACAAAACCTTCACGCCCAATCCTTCGAGATAGGATAGTTTGACGATCAAGCCGGCAAAATCCCCGCCGTAATAGGTGTGGCGATCGGGAAGGGCTTCCCAAGGTCGGACAACGGGAGGGTTATTGGTCGGATCTCCATCCATAAACCGATCGACGAGCACCTGATAGATCAAGGCTCCCCGGGCCCAGTCCGGAACGGTAACAATCTCCTCCGAAGAAATCATCGGCACGAGGAACGCATCCGGAACCCCGCCGGAAGGGACCCGTCCTTCTGCGGTGAAATCCCACTTCCCCTCATCGGTTTCAAAGCTAAAATAATACCGGAAATGGCGTTCCGGGACCTGAAGGCACGCTTCAAACAGGTCGAAACGAAGTCCGACGGCGATGCGGGTCATCGCTATGGGACGGTAGGGTCCCGGATGATCATAAACATTTTTGAACCACACCGTGGCGCGGCGAAGCGCCCCGGATTCGGCCAACAACCGAACGCAAAGAACGTCGGTTTCGACGGGGTAAACAAACGGGTTCTGGGGTTCATGGAGAAGAAAAGGACGTTCCATAAGGGACCTCGACTTCGTTACATTTTGACGGCGCCCTCGGACAATCCACCGAGGAAATGCCGTTGCATGGCATAATACAAAATCATCATCGGCACCGCGCCGAGAACGGCGGCGGCACAGTAGAGACTCCAGTTGGTGCCATATTGATTGACGGTCATGCTTTGCAGTCCGACCGCCAAGGGCATCGTGTCGATGCCCGAGGTCATGACCGTGGAGGCAATGCCGTATTCGTTGTAGGCGATGACGAAACTTTGGACCGCCACGACCGCCAACATCGGACGCGCCAGCGGCAGAATCACATAACGAAGGATTTGAAAACGGGACGCTCCGTCGACCATCGCCGCTTCATCCAATTCGAAGGGGATTGTATCGAAAAAGCCTTTGGCCATCAAGACCAACCCCGCGGAGGAAATCGCCGAATAGACGAGAATCAAGCCTTTGAGATCGTTGAGAAGTCCCAAAGCGACGAATAAACGGAAGATTGAAACCATCGACAACATCAGCGGAAAGACCTGGATCAATAGGACAAAGCGGAACAACTTCTCCTTTCCGCGGAAACGCAACCGCGAAAAGACATAGACGGAAACGCTGACCAATACGACCGTGGCAACCATCGTCACCGAAGAGACCACCAACGAATTGCCGATCCAATCCCAGAAATGCGTTTCCGTGAACAGACGACGGAAATGGTCCAAGGTGAACTCCTTGGGAAAGAGGGCTTGCGTTCCGACAATGTTTTTTCCGAAGGCAATCAAAAGAATGTAAACAAAGGGGAAAATCGTCACGAGCGCGAGAAGGGTGAGAAAAACATAAACGACGGCTTGAGTTCCCCGGTTTCGAATGGTTTTTTTCATACTTCCCCCTCCGACATTTTCTTACCGATCCGCATCGCACCCAGGGAGAACAGGGCGACAAAGAGGAAAATGATCACCGAATACGCGGCGGCCAGTCCGTAGCGATTGGTGTTGAAGGCGGTATTAAACACATAGGTAATCAAGAGGTCGGTCGCCCCGGGGGCACCGATGACGTCGGAGGCGGGGCCTCCGGCGGTCAGAACATAGACGCCGAACTGGTTGAACTGCAATAAAAACGACATGATCAAGGTCGGGACCAGGGCTCGGAACACCAAAGGTATCGTGATTCGGAAAAACAGGAAGAATCCATTGGCCCCGTCCACTTTGGCGGCCTCATAATAATCCTTGGGAATGTTCTTGATCAATCCCGTGGAAACGACCATGAAATAAGGGAAAGAGAACCACACCATTACCAAAATCGTGGAAATCCGGGCGACCAGAGGATTGGACAACCAAGGGACGGCGGGAATCCCGAACAAAGAAAGAAAATGATTGATCATCCCATCTTCGGTATCCAACAACCCTTGCCACATAAGCAAGGTGATGACCGTGGGGATTACCCAGGGAAGAATGAAGATCATTCGGTATATCTTCGCAATCTGCGCTCCAGCCCGATTCATAACCGTGGCGAGCAAGGCCCCCAGGAGAAAGGAGAGTCCGACCACCGTCGTCGCAAACAGCAGCGTCCAACCGGTCATCGAAGCCAGATCCCGAAACCCCGAGGAAAAGATCTGCCGGTAGTTTGCCCATCCAATCAATCCGTAATCTAACAAATGGATCCCGCTGTAATCGGTGAGCGAAAGATAACAGTTGTGCAAAATGGGATAAAGATAAAACATCCCCAACAGCACCAACAAGGGAATCATCAATCCCCATCCCAGCAGCGCTTCGCGAGAGAACCCTTTCCGGCGAACCGGATTTCGGCGATGCCGGATCCAAACGACTCCTCCGCCGAGGGCGGAAAGCCCGGCGAAAAAGCCAAGAATCCATTTCCAAAGCCCTTCGGGAAGCGTGATTCGTTCTGGTTGAGCGTTCATCTGCGCAACGTCATTGCGGATGGCTTGGGCCAATTCGTGTAATTTTGCTTGGGGATCGACGGTTCCACCGGTCGAGGTCCCGTAGAAAATCGCTTGGAAACAAGTCGTGGTGTAGTTGTACCAAATCGTCCCTTCTTTGATGTTCGGGAAGGGTTCACATTCATCGTTCAAAGCGGATAAAGCCCGCAGGTTGGCATCCGACTGGATGTACCCGGAAGCGATCACGGCGCGGTTGGCGGGATTGCGGGTTCCGAGTTTCTGGGAACCCCCGTTACCGGCTTCGATCAGGAGTTGTTGGTTCTCATCGCTCGATAGGTAGGATAAGAAGGCCAAGGTCGCGTCTTGATGGAGGGTTTTGGCATTAACGACGAATCCTTGGACCGTAGTCAAGGCTAAGGAGGTTTGCCCGGGACCCGGATCCGGAAGCGAAGTGATACCGTAGTCGATTCCGGCGTTTTGAAACATCGCCGCATTCCATAAACCGTAGATCATCATTGCCACGTTTCCGGCGATGAAGCGGGCAACGATCGTGCTTTCCGACTGCGTGCTCGTCGAAAGCGTCAGGCCTTTGGTGTGAAGGTCCTTGATCAGGGCCACATAATCCAACATGCCTTCGTTGTCCAGTCCGATATCATACGGATTATAGTCCCCATTGGGGTATCTTCCGTAATAATATCCCCCGAAGGACCGGATGATCGGGTACGTAAACCACATATCCCGAGGATTCAGGCAAAAACCCCAACGCGTGACGTTTCCGTCGTTGTCTCGGACCGTCAAGGCTTCTCCCAACGCGAAAAATTCATCCCAAGTCTGCGGAAGGTCTTCGTCGGTTACTAAGGCGCGGTTGTAGACCAATCCGTAAGTGTCGACGGAATACCCGATTCCATAAGGAATTCCTTCAAGGGAGAACGCATCGATTGCCGAAGAAACGAAACGGGTTCGCAGTTCCGAATCGACCACGGTGTCCAAGGGTTCCAATAAGCCCGAGGCGACGAGATTCCCGATGTCGGGCGCTTGCATGAAGACGATGTCGGGGCGTTCGTCGTGTTCGATATTGTTGGTGAAATCCTGAGCGGCGTTGAACACGGTCATCCGCGGAACGACTTCAACAACGATACCGGTTTCCTGGGTGAAACGAGTGGCGATGGTTTCCATCGCGGCGTTTTCCTCCGTGTATTGGGAAAACCAGATCCGGACGATTCCATCACCTTCGGCGGATAGGGAAAGCGGCCACACGGAAAAGACCGCGAAGGCCGTGCACACCAAGAGCGTCATCAGTACGATCTTCTTCATCCGGATCCCCCTTTCCCCAAGATCGGTTTACAGATTTTTAAAGTTTTCCGCGAAACGAATCCCTTCGGAAACATCATGAACCGGCAAACAGACGGAAAAATTACCTTTCCGCAAGGCCTGGATGTTCGCCACGATTTCAACGAAACGATCGCAATCGATGGAAATCGAGACGCCGTTGGCATCCTTCACCAATTCTTCGATGTGGTCGATCGGTCGCGGTTGATTGGGATCAGTGGCGAGCCACAGGCTGGCCACCCGGTTCAACGCACAGATTTCTTTTACCAGATACATCGCCCGCGAATGACAATGCATGAACCCTACCCCGAAATGGTCGATGATTTTTTGGGTGTGGGGCGCACAAAATTCGCGGTAGGTATCACCCGAGATCATACAAGCGATGTCTTCGGACATGTTGATCTTGCCATCCAAAAAGAACATCCCATGGGGTGTGTCCCCGGAATACCGGCGAACCAAGGCATAGAGATCTTCGGCGAATCGAATCGTGGCCTCGGCACAGTAATCCAACAACTCATGGACCCCATCCGGGTCATCGTAGAAATCGTAATAAATCGCTTCTCCCCGTAGGGCATGCGCGAGA
>JAKLGB010000050.1 GCA_022710895.1 Bacillota bacterium | reverse complement strand
GCATGGACCGCGCCTGCGTTCTGTTGTCCGACGGGCAGATGAAAATCAAAGACATCGCACCCCGCGTTGGGTACAAAAATCAACTTCATTTTTCCGGAGAATTCAAAAAGATCAAAGGGTTAAGCCCCAAATTTTTCCAAGAAAAAATGACGAAAAGAAACGAGAGGAGACACGAATGAAGAAAAAAGCCATCGCCATCCTTATGGCCGTCTTATTGTCAATCGCGCTGACGGCTTGCAAGGAGGAAACGACGACGACCACCACGACCAACCCCTTGCAATGGGTTCCTCCGGTGGGAACGGGAACCAACTCCGAATCGCCGGCCGATTTAGCGACGATCTACGAAGACCCCACCGCCACGAATCTCACCGTTCTTCCGGTGGAAAATCTCCCGGCCGACTTCATTTACGGGGTCGATATATCGACCGCTTATGAAGTGTATGCTAACGGGGGAAAATACTACAATGCCGCCGGTCAAGAACAGGATTTGTTCGAAATTCTGGCCGACGCCGGCGTCACTTGCGTCCGCATCCGCCTTTGGGTGGATCCCTACGATCTTGAGGGGAACCCCTATGGCGGAGGAACCAATGATCTCGACACGGCCCTGAAGATCGGATACGCCGCCAAACAAGCGGGACTGGATATCTGTTTAGACTTCCATTATTCGGATTTCTGGGCGGATCCCAGCCAGCAACAAATCCCCAAAGCGTGGACCGGTTTTACTTGGGAGCAGCTTGTTACGGAAATCTATGATTATACCAAAACCACTCTGGAAGCTTTCCAAGCGCTCGGCATTCTTCCGGAAATGGTCCAAATCGGCAACGAAATCAATAACGGGATGATCTGGGAATGGGGACGTCTCAATGCCCTGCCCTTGCAACTGACCCGGCTGTCGACGCTTCTTTCGGAGGCCAATCGCGCCTGCAAAGACGTCTCGCAAGACATCAAAACGATCATCCACCTCGCCGAAGGGGGAACCTATTCCCGGTTCCAGGAATTCTTTGACAAGATGGCTTCCAAAAATGTCAATTATGACATTATCGGACTTTCCTATTATTCTTACTGGCACGGAACCATCGAAGAAGTTCAGGACACGATGGACCGCATCAGCGCCCGTTACGGAAAACCGGTTTGCATCATGGAAATGTCCTATGGATTCACGACCAAATCGCATATTCAGGCCTCCAACATTTACAATGAAACGATGGAGAGCGCGGGAGGGTACAAAACCTCCTTGCAGGGGCAGGCGTCCTACATGCGCGACGTCATCAACGCCGTCGCCCAAGTTCCCGACGGAAAAGGTCTTGGTATCTTTTATTGGGAACCCGCATGGCTTCCCGTCGAAGGGGCGGGCTGGGCGAATGCCGCTTCCGGACGTACCGATTCGGATGGAAAATCCTCTTGGTCAAACCAAGCCTTGTTCAGTTATTCGGGAAAAGCACTTCCGACTCTGTACATTTTGGATCTGATTGAGAACGCCCCGGCGAATCAGACCCTCACGATTCTGGACGGGTCCGTCAACACCGATATGGAAGTCACCTTGAATCTTTCCCTGGAGGAACAGTTGCCGGAAAACACCACCGCCATTGACAGTCAACATCGCTATACCACAACGGCCATCGTTTGGAATCCCGAAGAAGTCGCGGCGATGACGCAACCGGGAACCTATGTGGTTCACGGGACGTTGGCGGCGGATTCCTCGGTCGTCGTCACCTGCACGGTCACCGCGGTGTCCAACTTTATCGTCGACCCCGGACTGGAAACCAAAGGAAACACCAAAGAAACCGTCGTGGCTCCCTGGTACGCCACGGGCGGAACCAAACGCAACGAGACCGATGCCCGCACCGGCAAAGGTCATGTCAACATTTGGGCTTCTGCGGATTTCTCCTATAATTTCTATCAAGATATTACATTGGCTGCCGGAACTTACCAATTGTCGTTCTGGTGCATGGGAAAAGCCGGTGAAGAACCGACCATTCATTTGTACGCCGCCGTGGCGGGAGGTGCGGACATCATGGTGTCCGATCATTGCAACGTCTCCTCGTGGCCGAATTATCACCCGTATTCCATCACCTTCACCATCACCGAAGAAACCATCGTTCGAATCGGTGTCCGCGGCGAAGGATCGGGTGGGGATTGGGCGCACTGCGACGACTTCATTCTGCAGGCCGTACCCAACGAATAAACCGTCCGACCATCAAAAAGGCCATCCCGCGAAGGATGACCTTTTTTGATGTTTGGGAACTGAAAATCAGGGGTTGATGATGATGCCGGAACCGTCGGCGATGACAGTGGGAAGGACGCCATCCCAAGTATCATAATAAAGTTGCTTCAGAATCACGGTTGAAATCTCATTCATCGTCAGATATCCGTATGCTGCGGGAGTCGTTGTATCTTGGCCTTCGCTGAACTGGGCAAGATACATCGTATTGATGGCATTGACGGTGACCGAATTCAAAACGATTTGCGCTTCGGCATTGGCTTCGGCGGTGATCAAGATCACCTCGGCGGCGTTTTCCGCGCGGATGATGGCGGTATCCGCTTCGACCAGAGCCTTTTGCCGTTCCTGTTCGGCAATTTCCACTTGTTGGATGGCTTGTGCTTTCTGTTGGATGATGTTTTCAATCTGGGTTCCGGCATCGATATCATCGAACGAGGCCGAAATCAAGGTGATGTTATATCGGGTCCGCATCAGATCCGTTAGGGTATCAACAAACTCCAACCGCGCCAGTTCCAACCCGATTCCTAAAATGGCATACACGTCAAATTGAATGGTTGCCCCTTGTAAGGCCTCCTTGACGACCGAGTTCAATTGCGATTCGGCAATATCGTTATGACCGGTCGCTTTATAGAACACTCCGGCATTGGCGCTCTCAATCCGATAAACGATCGTGATTTCAAACTGGGCATAGATGCTGTCTTTGGTTTGCCCGTAGATGGAAACCTGAGCTGTCCGGTTGGTGGTGCTGATTTTGGTGACTTCTTGGAAAATCGATTTGACATGAAACCCTTCGCCGAAGGTCTCATTCTGGATTCCGCCGTTGAACGGGTCATAAACAATGCCCACTTCATTGGCTTTGACGACCGAAAACGAAGCAAAAAGCAAAACACCGAAAGCGAGCAGCGAATACAATTGACTCAAGCGAAACCGGAAGGAACGCTGCCCGAATTCAAACCCGATGCCGACGAACAACACCGCAAAAAGCAAAATTGAAACGATTAATGCCCACATACTGTGATTCCTCCTCTTTATTTTTCGGCCAACGGCCGTTTATTCCTTGGATTGTTCGATTTTTGCCTGACGGATTACCGCATCGGCGACCGCTTTGGCCACCCGGCGGTCAAACGCGCGGGGAAGGATGTAGTCGTCGGCCAATTCGTCGTCGGCAACCAAAGCGGCCAAGCCGCGGGCAGAAGCCAGCTTCATCTCTTCGCTGATCTGTTTGGCTCGACTTTTCAAAGCACCCCGGAATAGACCCGGGAAAATCAAAACGTTGTTGATCTGATTCGGAAAATCGCTTCTTCCCGTTCCAACGATTCTCGCGCCCGCGGCTAAGGCTATTTCGGGAAGGATCTCGGGCCGCGGATTGGCCATGGCAAACACCACGGGATCCTTGGCCATGGAGCGGATCATCGGGGCATCGACCAAATCGGGAGCGCTGACGCCGATGAAGACGTCGGATCCGCGAATCAGTTCGCGAAGCGTGTCCTCCCGGTAATCCTCAAAGGAAGTAATAACGCCTTGATCGAGCAATTCGCGGATCAAGAAATCATATTCCGCGTATTTCCGACGAGATACGATTCCCTGTTTGTTGAAGGCACGGATTTCTCCCACTCCCAATCGGCGGAGCATCCGGCAGATCGAACTTCCGGCCGCGCCGGTTCCCGAAACGCAAATATGAAGAGAGGACAGATCTTTTCGTAAATGCCGGCAGACGTTGAGAATCGCCGCCGAAACGACGATCGCCGTCCCGTGTTGGTCGTCATGAAAAACCGGAATATTCAGACGCTGTTTCAACTCCCGTTCGATGAAAACACATTGAGGAGCCGCAATGTCTTCCAACATGATCGCCCCGAACGACGGAGCGACCCTAACGACGGTGTCGATGATTTCCTCCGGTTTTTGCGTTGCCAAACAAATGGGAAAAGCGTCGATTCCGCCGAATTTCTTTAATAGAGCGCATTTTCCTTCCATGACGGGAAGACCCGCCAATCCCCCGATGTTGCCCAAGCCGAGCACGGCTGTCCCATCCGTGACGACCGCGACCATCCGTCCTTTGAAAGTATAACGGTAGGCTTCTTCGGGATCGGCGGCGATGCGGAGACACGGAGCCGCCACGCCGGGGGTATAAGCCATCGCCAGATCTCGCGCGTCTTTCAAAGGAACGCGGGAGACGACCGACAGCTTTCCGCGGTGTCGTTCATGCAATTTCAGCGCTTCTTCGTCGCGCGTCGCCATGGCGTCACATCCTTTCGACATTCCAAACGTTATTATACCATCATCCCGCCCCTATGAAGGGTTCAATTTGGAATATTCTCGAGAAAAATCCACGGTTGGCGGCCTTTTTCGGAGGGGGAAAATATTGCTTGCATTCCCCAATGTAATTTGATATAATACTTTTGCTTGGAAACTTACTATGAGAAGAAAAATCATGGCAGAAGGAGAAAAACAATGAAAAACGGCATTCATCCGAAATATTATCAGGTGACAGTGACCTGCAGCACCTGCGGAAACACCTTCGTGACTGGCTCGACCTCGAAGGAACTCCGCGTGGATACCTGCTCCAATTGTCATCCGTTCTTCACCGGAAAGCAAAAATTCACGGCCGCGGATGGTCGTATCGACCGTTTCAACAAACGGTACAACATCGAAAACAAGAACGAAAAATAAGTTTTCCGCTCCCGACAAAAGAAACCATTTCATATGGTTTTTTTTTTACTCTTTGGGTATAATATGGGTTGTAAAAACGGACGAAGGGGGATTTGCTCATGTATCTGAAGCAACGAGAAGGATGGATTGAAGTCATCACCGGACCGATGTTTGCCGGAAAAACCGAAGAACTGATTCGCCGGGTGAAACGCTTGGAATATGCCAAGCAAAACATCCTGGTTTTCAAGCCGACCTTGGATAATCGGTACGCGCAAAACGAAGTGGTCAGCCACAACAATAACCGAACCCGTTCCATCAACATCCGCCAAGCTTCGGAAATCATGAAATACGTCGACGCCGAAACCAATGTCGTCGCCATCGATGAAATCCAGTTTTTGGATGAGGAGGCCGTCGAAATCTGCGAATATCTCGCCGATCACGGCATCCGGGTCATCGTTTCCGGTTTGGATCGTAATTTCCGCGGAGAACCGTTCTCCTTCATGCCAAAACTGCTGGCTTTGGCCGAGGACGTCACCAAACTCTCTGCGATCTGCGTGGTGTGCCACACCCCCGCCACCCGCACCCAAAGAATCGTTAACGGCAAACCCGCCAACTATCATGATCCGATTATCCTGGTCGGGGCTCAGGACTCCTATGAAGCCCGGTGCCGGCATTGTCATCAGGTTCCCGGCAAACCGGCGGTTTACGACAAATTGGAAAAAGACGATGAATGATCAAGATGTCCTCTACATGAAAGCTGCGCTCGCCGAAGCGCAGAAAGCTTTTGATCTTGATGAGGTCCCCGTCGGATGTGTGATCGTCAAAGATGATCACATCATCGCCCGCGGATACAACCGTCGGGAAACCGATCGCCACGTTTTCAACCACGCGGAGATGATGGCGATCGACGAGGCATGCCGCCGACTTGGGTCATGGCGTTTGGATGAATGCACGCTTTATGTCACGCTGGAACCGTGCGTGATGTGTTCGGGAGCGATGATTCAAGCCCGTTTGAAACGTTGTGTTTACGGAGCGCTCGAACCGAAAAGCGGAGCCCACCAATCCGTCATCAACGTATTTCACCCGGAATATAACCATCAGGTGGAAGTCGAAGCCGGGGTTTTGGCGGAAGAATCCGGGTTGTTGTTAAAGACGTTCTTCAAGCGGCTGCGGAAAGTAAAGTGATTGAATTTCGGCTTCTCATGTGATACAATGTTTTCGGGAATCTCTCCTGAAGCATCTTCACTCAATAAGCGCCCACGAATTAGGTCAGGTCTTGACGGAAGCAGCCTTAAGTAAGGTGTTTATGTGGGTGGAGATGCTTCAAGGGAGATTCTTTTGCGCTCTCGATGCGCGTTTTGGAAAGGGGATGGCACGATGGCTTTGGTCTTTTTGGATTTGGACGGTACGTTGTTGGACACGGGGGTTCCCTCCGCTTCCACCCTTGCGGCCATCGCCCGTTTAAAAGCCAACGGTCACGAACCGATCATCGCTTCGGGCCGCACCCCGCATCTGCTGTATGGGATCGATCGCACCTTGGGAATCGAATCCGCCATCACCGCCAACGGAAACTATATCAATTATCGCGGAAAAACCATCTATGAACGTTACGTTCCCGAACGGGTTGTCACCAAAATGGCGCAACTCTCCGACGAAATGGGCTTCGACGTTGTTTTTGAAGGTGTCGATGCCTACGTCGCCTATTCCCGAAAGGGCGAGAGAGTCGACCAATTTTCCCGCGCGTTCAATTTGGAAATTCCCGTGTTGAACCGAACTTACCATCTTCATCATCCGCTCTTGGCTTTTATCGTATTCGACGATCATGTCGTCGATCATCTCCGAGAGACGTTTCCCGAACTCGTATTCAGCCCTTCGAGTCGTTTCGGTTATGATGTCAATCTTCGCGGAGATCTCAAAGCCGAAGGCGTCCGCTGGCTCGTCAAGTATTTGCAATATCCCGAAGACCAGGTCTATGCCATCGGCGACGGTGCCAACGATATTTCCATGATCAAAACCGTCGCTCACGGCATCGCCATGGGCAATGGGTTCCCGGAACTGAAAGCCGTCGCCTCTTATGTGACGACATCGGTTCAGGAAGACGGCGTGCCGAACGCCCTGAGACACTTCGGTTTGATTTGAACACCCCCTCAGAAAGAATGTGATTCGCATGTATGACGCAATCGTCATCGGTGGCGGACATGCCGGGGCGGAAGCTTGCCTGGCTTTGGCCCGTCTCCATAAGAAAACCCTGCTCGTCACCGGCAATATCCAAATGATTTCGGCCATGAACTGCAACCCCTCGATCGGTGGTCCCGCCAAAGGGACGATTGCCCGCGAAATCGATGCCTTGGGCGGGGAAATGGCGAAAAACACGGATAAAACCTATCTACAGATGAAGATGCTCAATGATTCCAAAGGGCCGGCAGTCCGTGCTCTTCGTGCCCAATCCGACAAAATCCGTTATTCGGAAGAAATGCGTAAAACGATCCTGGGACAAGCGGGACTCGAAGTCCTCGAAGCTTACGTGAAGCGTCTGATCGTGGAAGACGGCGAATGCCGGGGTGTCGAATTGGAGTCCGGAGCGGTCTATCGCTCCCGAGCGGTCATTTTGACCACGGGAACCTATATGGAAGCGGTCGTTCTCGTCGGTGCGACATCCACCCCTTCGGGACCCGACCGACAAAAACCTTCCGTTGGACTGTCCGCCCACTTGCGTGAATTGGGTTTGGAAACCTTCCGTCTCAAAACCGGGACCCCGCAACGGCTCTTGCGGAATTCGATCGATTTTACCAAAATGGAACTCGCTCCGGGAGACGGGTTCAAATACCATTTCAGTTATGACGACTCGGTTTTCCACCCGATCGAACGCGAATGGCCTTGTTATTTGATTCATACGACGGACGATACCCGCCGGATCATTTTGCAAAACCTCACCCGTTCGGCGATGTACGGCGGTCTCGTCAAAGGCGTAGGCCCCCGGTATTGCCCCTCCATCGAAGATAAATTCGTCCGTTTCGCGGACAAAGAACGGCATCAGCTATTCATCGAACCGGAAAGCGCTCTTTCCGATGAGGTCTACCTGCAGGGGTTTTCAACCTCCATGCCCCATGAAGTGCAAGAACAGATGGTGCATTCCCTCCCCGGATTGGAACACGCCGTGATTGCCAAATACGCTTACGCCATCGAGTATGACGCCCTCCCACCCACCCAGTTATGGCCGACCTTGGAAACCAAGAAAATCCCCGGTTTGTACCTTGCGGGGCAGGTCAACGGAACCAGCGGGTACGAAGAAGCCGCATGCCAAGGACTGATGGCAGCCATCAACGCCAGCCTGAAAATGGATGGACAGCCGCCCTTTATATTGCGGCGGGATGAAGCCTACATCGGAGTTTTGATTGACGATTTGGTAACCAAGGGAACCGCGGAACCCTACCGGATGTTGACATCACGAGCGGAATTTCGCTTATTGCTGCGCCATGATAACGCCGACCTCCGTCTCACTCCTCATGGGCATCGGCTCGGCTTGATTTCTGAGGATCGTTTTCATCATTTTCTCCAAAAAAAACAAGCCATCGATCTGGAAATCGAACGGCTGAAATCGGTGTATCTTTTGCCGACACCCGAAATCAACGAACGTCTCGGAACTGCGGCATTCGGGGAAATCAAAGAGAAAATCAGTCTTCATTCGCTCTTGAAGCGTCCCGGGATGACCTATGCCCACGCCATGGAAGTGGCGCGATTGCCTGTGTCGGTGACCCCCGCCGTGGCGGAGCAGGTGGAAATTGAAATCATGTATGAAGGGTATATTGCCAAAGCCAGAAAAGAAGCGGAAAAACTGGCAAAAGAAGAAGGTATTCCGATTCCCTCCGATCTGGATTACAGCCGCATTCATGGGTTGGCGCTCGAAGCCCGTGTTAAACTGCAAAAAATCCGGCCATTGACGATTGGTCAAGCCTCTCGTATCAGCGGCATCAACCCCTCGGATGTCGCCGCGTTGGTGGTTCTCATCAAAGCGATCGACCGCCACTAAACAAAATCGTCCCCGCGGACGATTTTTTCATCTCCCGGAACCCTCGTGAAACATCCGCCGTGAAACATCTTCGCATTTTCGGAAAGTGGTATGATTTGACTTGCCCTTGTGGTAAAATACTTTCGAGGCGATAGCGTGGATTCATGGTTTGAGACGAAACTCGGACAACTTCATCTCGCGGCTTCCGCGGACTTGATGGAACGACTGGACCGTTACCACGTCTTTTTGTCGCAGAAAAACGCCGTAATGAATCTTACCGCCATCACGGAACGTTCGGAAATCTACAAAAAGCATTTCTTTGATTCGCTTTGTCTGGTTTTGGCCATCGATCCGGCGGGAAAAACATTGTTGGACGTCGGGTCCGGGGCCGGATTTCCTTCTCTGCCCTTGAAACTGGCCTTCCCGGATTTGAAGGTCACCATCGTCGATTCCCTCGGAAAACGCATCCGCTTTTTGGAGGAATTGACCGCTCTCTTGGAACTACGCGACGTCCATTTGGTTTTGGGAAGGGCGG
>JAKLGB010000005.1 GCA_022710895.1 Bacillota bacterium | reverse complement strand
TATCGAACGCTGCGGCGTTTGGTCCGAGTGAGGTGAACCCAATGATCCATCTCAAAATCAACAACATCGAACTTTCCGTTCCGGAAGGGACCACCATTCTGAACGCCGCGCGGATGAACAACATCAACATCCCCACCTTGTGTTATTATCCCGATTTGGGATTGCAGTCCGAATGTCGTATTTGCGTTGTCGAATTAGAAGGTCAAAAAGGGCTCGTCACCTCTTGCTCGACACCCGTCCGCGAAGGAATGGTCGTGAAAACGAACTCCCCGCGGGTTCTGAATGCGCGAAAAACCATCACCGAACTGATTCTGGCAAACCATGATGCCAACTGCACCGCTTGTCCAAAGAACATGGAATGTGAATTGCAGTCGTTGGCCAACAAATTGGGAATCGATCAGAACCGCTTTGAGTCGGTGCTGCATGTCAAAGATGTCGATGACCATAACCCCTCTTTGGTCCGCAATCCCAATCGTTGCATCAAATGCGGACGCTGCATCGACATCTGTAAGAACATTCAAGGCGTCAACGTCCTGGAGTTGATGGGACGCAGTCATGACGCCGTCATCACCCCTGCATACGGACGGCCCTTGGAGGATTCATTCTGTACGTTTTGCGGACAATGCGCCTCTGTCTGTCCCGTTGGGGCGATCATGGAACACGATGACACGGATAAAGTTTGGAAAATCCTCCACGAAAAAGAAAAAACCGTTGTGGTCCAAGTGGCGCCCGCGGTCCGGGTTTCCCTGGGCGAATCCCTGGGGCTTGCCTCCGGATCGATCGTGACCGGGAAGGTCGTGGCGGCCTTAAAACTACTGGGTTTTCATTATGTCTTCGATACGGATTTCACCGCCGACCTCACCATTATGGAAGAAGGTTCGGAGTTGTTACAACGGATGGCCACCGGTGGGGTTCTCCCGATGATGACGTCGTGTTGTCCGGGTTGGATCAATTTTGCGGAACAACATTATCCGACGATTTTGGACCATATTTCTACATGCAAGTCGCCCCAACAGATGTTCGGAGCGTTGGCGAAAACGTATTTTGCCGGTCAACTGAAGGTTTCACCGGATTCGTTGGCGGTGGTTTCCATCATGCCGTGCACCGCCAAAAAATACGAAGCCGGAAGATCGGAGATGCGCCTTGACGGCATCCATCCCGACGTCGATGTCGTGCTCACGACCCGTGAACTCGGAAAAATGATCGACCAAATGGGGATCGATTTCGATCAACTTGAGGAAATGCCGTTTGACGATCCGTTTGGAATCACCACCGGAGCTGCAGCCATTTTCGGAGCCACTGGGGGAGTCATGGAAGCCGCACTTCGGACAGTCTATGAAATAGTTAATCAAAAACCATTGGATCAACTGGATTTCGAAGATGTCCGCGGAATGCAGGGAATCAAGGAAACTCAGGTGGAACTCGGGGGACAAACGTTACGATTCGCCGTTGCCCACGGGCTTGGGCAAGCGCGGATTATCGCCGACCAAGTCCAAAATGGTACGTCTCCGTACGCCTTCATCGAAATCATGTGTTGCCCCGGAGGATGCATCGGGGGCGGCGGTCAACCGTACGGGACCATCAAAAAGACACGGACAGACCGCATCGAAGCGACGTATCGGTTGGATCAGTCGATGCCACTACGTAAATCTCACGAATCCCCGGCGGTTCAGGAGTTGTATCGAGCTTATCTAGAAGCCCCATTGGGGCATCTTTCCCACAAACTTCTTCACACGCATTATCATCCGCGAAACCACCAATGAGGACCACTCATCCGATGCCCCCTTTCGGATGAGAGCAAAACAAAAGGGCTTCAGCCAAACCGACTGAAGCCCTTTTTATTTTTTTATCTTATGCTTGGGAGCGTTCTTTTCCTAGATAAAACACCGCAATGGTGCCGACACCGGAGTGGCTGCCGATGACAGGTCCGATGGTATGGACCACGACATCATGAACAGGAAGACGTTCCATAATTTTCAGTTTCATTTCTAACGCTTCTTCCAAACAGTCTCCGTGGGACAGGAAGAGGGTTTGCCCTTCGGGTTTTTCAATCGTTTCCGCGATTCGATCGATCATACGATTGATGGCGTGCCGGCGTCCCCTTGCCGAACCGATCGGAACGAGTTTCCCCTTCTCGTCGACATGCAGGATCGGTTTGAGTTGAATGAGGGTTCCGATGAAGGCTTTTCCGGCCGACAGGCGCCCGCCCCGCTTGAGATGATTGAGATCGGCCACCGTAAACAAGTGGCAGATTTTTTGTTTGTTGTCTTCCAACCATTGGGCAACGGTGTCGATTGGGTGATTTGCCATCTGCAATCGGGCGGCATGGGTCACCAATAGTCCTTGTCCCATCGAAGCGCATAAGGAATCCACGAGGACGATCCGACGTTCGGGATACCGTTCCCTTAATTCTTTGGCCGCGATGACGGCGGATTGATAGGAACCGGAAAGCGCGCTGGAAAAGGAGATGGAAAGGATGTCATACCCCAAGTCGAGCCATTTCGTCATCGCTGCTTCATGATCCGCAGGATTCAGTTGCGAAGTGGTCGTGACTTTCTGCGAACGCAAGATGTCGTAAAAAACCTCTGATTTGATTTCCCGTTCGTCGGGGAAATTGCGATACGATCGACCTTCTACGGTCACGGTCATCGGGATGACCTCGATTCCCAAATCGGAAACCATCGAAGCCGGTAGGTCGATGCAGGAATCGGTGACGATGCGGAACTTTGCCATAGGTATTCCTCCGGTTTATGGTGGGGGCGAATGGAACTGCGGTCCAAAAAAACCGCAGAGGATTTTCCCCCGATGATTTCATCATACCCCCAACCTTTGATTTCGTCGCTCTACACTTTTTTCAGAGCGTATCTTTCGATTTTTTTAAAAATAGAATAGTCCATAAACGACTCTCCTCCGAGTAGAATCCCTTCACCGGGTCTTGATACCAATCCGGAATCGTGGTAAAATACCAATACTATGAACGAAAACGACCTGAAGGCGACTTTTTCCAAAAATTTGATTCATTATCGGAAAGCACTGGAAATGACCCAGATCCAACTCGCGGAGAAACTCAATTACTCCGACAAATCGGTTTCCAAGTGGGAACGCGGGGAGTCGCTTCCCGACTTGGTGATCATGACGCAGTTGGCGGGTCTTTTTGGCGTCACCCTCAACGATCTCGTCTCGGACAAAAAACCCAAAAACATTCGAAAACCGGCAATCAACCGCCACTTGGTTTCGGTGATGGCAGCCGTTTCCGTTTGGGCGGTCGCTACAGGAGTCTACGTTTTTTTAGGAATATTCCTTCCCGATCCGGGGAAAAGTTGGCTGACCTTCATTTATGCCATCCCTTCTTCTCTGATCGTTTTGATTATTTTCTATCGGATGTGGGGAAAGAAATTGATGGTCTTTTTGTTTTCTTCCCTCACTTTGTGGACACTGGCATTGTCGATATTCCTTTCCTTCGATCATCCACGGTTATGGCTCTTCTTCATTGCCGGAATCCCTTTGCAGATCCTATTGGTGCTTTGGTTGATTCTTCGTCCACGAAAAAAACCTTCATTGCCAATTGATTTGGATGTAACAAAAAAACAGAAAGGACAATAGACGAATGCTTACCGAAAAAATCCAAGCTTATCACCCCAAAAACGAACAAGAAGAAGCCGATCAGCGACTCATTCTTGATTTCTTGTCTCGCAATCCCGATGCTTTATATCGCTCGAACCTTGCGGCGCATATCACCTCTTCAGCCATTGTTGTCGACGAATCGATGACAAAAGTCTTGTTTGCTTTTCACAACATCTATCGGTCATGGTCCTGGGTAGGGGGGCATAACGACGGAGAGGAAGATTCCCTCGCGGTGGCGGTGCGAGAAACCAAAGAAGAAACCGGAGTGCAGTCCGTACGTCCGTGGTCGGAAGATATTTGGATGATTGATTCCGTGTATGTGCACAATCATATCAAACATGGTCACTATGTTCCCGATCACTTGCATCTCAACCTTACCTACTTGCTGATTGCGGATGATCACGAAGAAGTTCGTATCAAAGCCGATGAAAACTCGGGAGTGCGTTGGTTTCCCATCGCCGAAGTGATGGATCATATCGGCGAAGAACGGATGAAGGCCATCTATCAAAAAGCCTTCGATGCCATCGCCGAAATCCGCAACATCCGGAAATAACCAAATACATTCAAGAAAAATATCTTGACGCACCGCGGAGAACCTCTATGGATCTCCGCGGTTTTAATTTTTTAATAATATTTTGTTGACAATAGTGTATCACATACAGTATAATAACATTGAGGTGAGAATATGGATGAATCCTTAATCAAAAATCTGAGTACGGAACTCCGTCGCGGAACCCAAACCTTGGGAGTTCTCAGTCAGTTGGACAAGATGCAGTACGGATACTCCCTTCTGCAGGATCTAGTGGATAAAAAAGTGGATATTGAAGCCGGGACCCTATATCCTTTACTGCGAAGGCTCGAATCCCAAGGTCTCCTGGTCAGTGAATGGGACACCAGTGAAAGCCGTCCGCGGAAATACTATTTATTGAGCGAAGAAGGAAAAGAAATCTTCAGTGCATTAAAAAACGAATGGCAGAAAATCGTCAGGGACATGGCTGTCCTTTTGGAAGGAGATTTGAAACAATGAAACAAGATTTGAGAGAAAGATATGTGTATGACGTCACCCGGAGACTCCCCGAATCCATGAGGGATGAAGTTGCCAAAGAACTCCGGGCCAACATGGATGATATGTTGCCGGAATCCCCGAACGAAGACGATCTCGTCAAGGTTATGAGAACGCTGGGACATCCTCGCAACCTTGCCAATGAATATCGAGGGACCAAACGGTATTTGATTGCCCCCGAATGGATGGGTGATTATCTTCGAGTTCTAAAGGTCGTTCTCATTGTTTTTTGCACCATTTCTCTGGTCTTCGGACTGATTGAAAACCTCAAATCACCCGAAGCCGATTCGCCGTTTCTTGTGGTGTTGGAAGTCTTTTCCAAAACGTTATCGGGCGTCATCGACAGCGCCTTCCGAGCTTTTGGAATCGTCACGTTGATTTTCGCCGCCATCAATTTGGCCGGGCAAAGATGCAAAGACCTAGAAAAATGGGATCCCAAGCATGACCTTCCCCAGCTCCCCGAGGCTCATGTGATCAAAATCAATCGGGCCGGAGCCGTGGCGGAACTGATCGTCGGATCGATCTTCGGAGTGATTTGGATCTGGCTGTTATACCATCATGCTCAATATCTCGGTTGGTGGGAAAGCGGAGTGATGCTCGACCCATTGTTTTCCGAAACTTTTGTGCAAACCATCATGCCGTTGTATCTCGTTTCCTTTGTCTTGGGTTTGATCGTCAGTGCCGCCAAGCTGGGATATGGCGAATGGAATCCCATCATTGCCGCGTTGCATACCTTGGAACAGGTTTTCTCCATCGTCGTGATGTTCACATTCGTCGGTCAACCGGAAATATTCACTCACGGTATTCTCCAACGGGGTGCGGAAATGTTTCAAATGACTTCCACCGAGTTGGCTCAAAACATCGTCAAGGGTTTATCGGGTTTCTTCATTTTCATATCCTTGATGATCGGAATCGATTTAGTCACCACATGGGTCAAAGCCATCCGCGGAAAGAAAACCACCAAGTGAACTCAATTTTGTCAAGCGATTGCCCAGCAATCGCTTTTTCATTTGGAATATCCGATGAGAGGGATTATAATGGAAAACAGAGAGAGGCGAGATCGGATGGTTCATTTGAAGAAAGTGCTGTTGCATGAAACCCAAGAAACCGGGTATCCATTCAGCGTCCCCGCCTTGCGTCGGGAACAGATCATTGCTTTTGAACGCCCGGTAACGGTCTTCATCGGCGAAAACGGGTGCGGGAAATCGACCTTGTTGGATTTGATAGCGGCGAAAACCGCATTGTATCGAATAACGAAAGAAGACAAAATCCGTCGTGAAAACGATACCCTGTTCCGAGCGGCGGCCAAAACCATCGGTGTGGAATTCCATTTGCTCAAACCGAGTGGTTTTTACTTTTCTGCCGAAGATTTCACCTCCTATATTCATTCCCTTGCCCAAGAGAAAGAACTGGCCAAAGAAGAGTTGGCTCGGGTACAACGAGAATATGGATCCCGTTCCGATTATGCCCGAATGATGGCCTCCGCCCCATTTTCCCGCACCTTGGGAGAAATTGAGGGGATGTATCAGAAGGATCTCCTTACCGCTTCACACGGAGAATCCTATTTGGACTTTTTTGCTTCCCGCCTTCGAAAAGATCAACTCTATTTGTTGGATGAACCGGAGACACCCCTTTCGATTCAAAACCAACTGACTTTAATCGCCATGATCGACCAAGCCGTGGCCGACGGGTGCCAATTCATTTTGGCCACCCATTCCCCGATCTTGATGGGGATTCCGGATGCGGATCTTTGGGAGTTCGTCGAGGATCGGTTGGAACCGACGACCTTTGCCCAAGTGGAGTCCGTCAATCTCCTTCGCCAATATTTGCATGACCCCACCCCATTTTTCCATCATCTGCGAAATGATGAATGAGCCGGCAGTCCGCCCACCCGAGAGGATGGGCGGTTTTTTCTTTCTCCATTGAGGAAAAAGTGCACCCGGATTGAATGGAAGCGCTTGATATGGTATAGTATTTTAAGGATTTCATTCCGACGAGAATAGGGGAGTCGATCATGAATATCGGATATGCCTGCTTGACCCTCGGTGTTCCGGGAACGGAATATCGAACACTGAGGCAGAAGGATATCACGCCTTCGAAAATGCGGGAAATCATCGCCGCAAACTTGGACGCCTTGGAACGGGTCACAGAATATAACCATTCCATGGGCATCCGGTTGTTTCGGATTACATCCGATCTGATTCCATTCGGTTCAAGCCCCGAAAATCCTGTTTCTTGGGCGGAAGAATATGCCGAAAAATTCCGGCAGATCGGACAAAAAATCCACGATTACGGAATTCGTGTTTCGATGCACCCGGGGCAGTATACCGTCTTGAACTCGCCGAACCCCGACGTGGTTTCCCGATCGATCGAGGACTTGATTTACCACGGGAAGGTTTTGGATGCGTTGGAAACCGATGCCACATCAAAGATCATTTTGCATGTGGGCGGCACATATGGAGATCGGGAGGCGGCCATTCGTCGTTTCATCGATCATCATCGAGGACTTCCCGAGGCGGTAAGGAGACGTCTGATCATCGAGAACGACGACCGGTCCTTCACCATTCAGGAAGTTTTGAGAATTGCCAATGAGTTGGGGATTCCTGCCGTTTTTGACAATCTACACCATGAAATCAATCCTTCCGCAGACCCCAAAACGGAATCCGAATGGGTGATGGAAGCAGGGAAAACTTGGAAAGCCGCCGATGGAAAGCAAAAATTGCACTATTCACAACAAGATCCATCCAAGCAACGTGGATCCCATTCTTTCACGATCGCAATCGACCCATTTTTGGACTTCGTCGGAGAAATCGTCGACGCCGACGTCATGCTCGAGGTCAAAGACAAGAACTGGTCCGCGGTCAAATGTTGGAACTGTCTTCGTCCCGATCGGGAAATTAAGCACCTCGAAGATGAGTGGGCGCGGTACAAGTATCTGGTTTTGGAAAGGGATCCGCAAGCATACCAAGCCATTCGAGGGTTACTTAAAGAAAAGAACACATATCCGGTTTTGAACTTTTATCGATGGATCGAAAGAGCTTTGGAAAAACCGGCCTATCTCGGCCATTCGATGAATGCTTTGGAACACGTAGCCGGATACTTTAAGGATCTTGCATCCGAAACCGAAAAAAAGACAATCAATAAAAAAATGGATAAATGCCGAAACGGGGCGCTTTCCATCGATTCCGCTAAGCGATTTTTCTGGGATCTGGCGTGGCAACATCACGTGGATTATTTGATTCATTCGTACTTCTTCGTCAAAAAGGAACAACTGACACCAACCGAACGCGAGGGATAACAACATGAATAACGATGTCATCATCATCGGCGCCGGGCTTTCGGGTCTGACGGCCGGAGCTTTATTGACAAAACGCGGGTTGAAGGTTCTGCTTTTTGATAAAGCCTACAATCCGGGTGGATCCTGCGGGACTTTTAAACGGAACGGAGTCATTTTTGATCAAGGATCCTCGATGTTGTTTGGGTTCGGGGAAAAAGGGTTCAATCCCCATCGTTTTGTGTTTGATTCGCTTGAAGAACCGATCTCAATGATCAAGCACGACTTGCTCTACGTTGTTCGGTTCCGCGACACGCCGATTCCTTTCCACGCCGACCTCGATCGTTTCGTCGAGGAACTCGGAACCGTGTTTCCGACCGAGCGTGAAAACCTTCGTCGTTTTTATGCCGATTTGTCGGTACTCTATCAGCATGTCATGATGGAAAACAAACAATTCACCACCCCGGATGAGACCGATCCACGTAAAGCACTGAAAAGCATGTTGGCCCACCCGCTGTCCTATTTGAAATTCCTCAGCTATTTAAATAAGAACGTAAAAAATGTTTTGAAGAAATATTTCCGCGATCCGAGGTTGTTTCAATTCTTCGATAAATTGACGTCGACCTATTGTTATACGACGACCGCCGAAAGCCCGGCGGTGTTGGCGGCCGTGATGTTTGTCGACAACCATCTTGGCGGAAGTTATTATCCTTGCGGATCCACGGTTTTTCTCACGGGCAAACTGGAAAAGGTGATTGAAGAAAACGGCGGAGCTTTACGGATGGAAAGCGAAGTCGCTCACATCCTGTTCTCCGGTCAAAAAGCGATCGGCGTCGAACTGAAAGATGGGACTCGGCACTTCGCCGAGGACATCATCTATTCAGGAACGGTTTGGAACCTGATGGGAAAACTGATCGAACCCTCGTTGTTGAAACCCAAGGAAGTCGATTGGGTCAAGAAACTCGAACCGACCTATCCCTCCATTGTTCTTTACACCCTTGTGGATCATACCGTGATTCCCGAAAACACGGTTCCCGTCGAAATGCTCGTCGGCAATCCCGACCGGATTGACGAGAGCGAAGTAACCGTGTACATCCCCTCCATTGACGACCGCACGGTTTGCCCCGAAGGAACCCATGTTGTTTTGGCCATCGGGCCGAGTTTGGAAAAATGGGATCGTAGCGATGCCAAAGACTACAAAGAAAAGAAACACCGGGAACAGGAACGTCTTCTGTCGGTCTTGGAACGGCGATTCCCGAATATCCGTTCCGGATTGCGTTACGCAGAAGTTGCCACCCCATTGACGATCGAACGATATACCAACAAGAACAACGGTTCCGTCGCCGGGCCCAAACAGAAGTTGGGGCAGCATATGTTCAAACGATTGCATACGCGGAGTCGTTGGAATCACCTGTTTTTCTGCGGGGAGTCCACCGTGATGGGAACCGGGACCCCAGCGGTCACGGTCTCTGGGTTATCCGCAGCCAACGCCATTCTTAAGGATCGTAACCGTGAACCGTACGTCTACAGGGAGGGAATGAAATCGTATGTTCAGACGCTCCCGCATCCTTTCACGAAAGACCAATTATTCTTGGATGATCCCGAGCCGCAAAAATCCGTCCGGTTGGCGGCGTGGAAATGTGACAATTGCGAACACCCGACTTGTTCTCGCGGAACTGAGTTAGACGTTCGCGGGATTTTGCGGCGGGTTGTGGTCGGTAATTTCACGGGGGCCAAACGATTGTGTTCCGTTTTACCTTCTGAAGCCGATCAACGCGACGCACTGCTTTCGGCCTGCGAGAAGCGGTGTATCCGAACCGTGAAATACCAAGACCCCGTCGAAATAAAAAAGGTCCTTGTGTTCGTTGCGGAACATCAACATACTCTTGAGGAAAAATAATCATGGTGACCTATGATGCGATCATCGTCGGTTCCGGGATTGCCGGGCTGACCAGCGGAGCCTATCTTGCCCGCGCCAATAAGAAAATCTTGATTTGCGAACAAGCGGAAAAAGTCGGAGGCCTGGTGAACTCGTTCACTCAGGACGGTTTCCTGTTTGACGGAGGAATCCGGGCGATGGAGAATTCCGGAATCGTCTTTCCCATGCTTCGGCAGTTGGACATTCCCATTGAATTTCACAAAAGTCCGGTTTCCATTCGAGTTCGGGATCAGGTCATTCGTTTGACGGGCAAGGAAAGTCTGGACGAATATGGAAAAATGTTGGGTAAGCTGTTTCCCGAGAACCTTAGCGACATCGCCGCGATTGTCGAAGAGATTCGAAAAGTCATGGGATACATGGATGTTTTGTACGGAATTGACAATCCATATTTTTTGGACGTCAAAAAAGATCGGAAGTATTTTCTTAAAGAAGTCATACCATGGTTGTTTCGATATGGGCGCAACATCCGACAAGCGACAAAACTGAAAGATCCGATTCAGAATCATTTGCGTCGATTCACACGGAACCAAGCGTTGATCGATGTCATCGCTCAACATTTCTTCCGCGGCACCCCGGCCTTTTTCGCCCTCAGTTATTTCAGTCTCTACTTGGACTATTATTATCCTCGGGGCGGGATGGGAACTTTAGCGGATGTTTTGGTCCGAGATATCCTTGCCCACGGGGGCGAGGTCGCCACCCGAACCGAAGTCGTGACCGTTGATCCGCAAAACCGCAACATCGAAACAAGCGATGGGAAACGATATTCCTATGGCTCGTTGATTTGGGCTGCGGATTCCAAAAGTCTGTACCGTTCCCTTCGACCCGAACCATCGCAATCGGAGTCCATCAAATCCGAATTTACCGACCAAAAGCAACGAGTGGAAAAAAGTAACCCCGGTGATTCGGTTCACTCCCTGTTTGTGTCCGTGGATCTTCCCGCCGATCAAATCGGAAAGATCGTCGGAGCGCATATGTTTTTCACTCCCTCGCTGATCGGGTTGTCCGCTTCACCGCTTTCCCTGATCCAAACCCCGGACGGTAATTTCACGGATTCGCAGTCTGACCTGCAACGATGGATGCTCACTTACTTGGAAAACACCACTTACGAAATATCCATTCCCGCGATGCGATACTCTGAGTTGGCTCCGCAAGGTAAAACCGGGATCATCGTCAGCACCCTAGTCGATTACTCGCTGGTTTCTCATATTGCCCGTCATCAATGGTATGAAGATTATAAACGGTTCTGCGAAAACCATATCATCGAGATCCTCGATCGAACCTTAATTCCCGGGTTGAAGGCAAAAATCATCGACGTGATTTCCGCCACGCCGTTATCGATTGAAAAATGGACCAAGAACGCCGGGGGAGCCATCACGGGCTGGTCCTTCACAGATTCCAAACGGCCGGTACTGGATGGATTTCAAAAAATCGCGAAGGCTGTCAACACACCAATCCCCGGAATTCTTCAGGCGGGACAATGGTCATTCTCCCCTTCGGGATTACCGGTATCGATCTTGACCGGAAAATTGGCGGCCGATCACATAATCAAGAGAAAGTAAAACCTTGTTTCAATTCCGATTGAATCCCGGGGTCATCCGGGATTCTTTTTTTCGCTGACAACCGCCTTCTTGCGAAGAGAAAGAAAAAAATGCCTTCTTTACGAAGATATTTATGAGTTGCGAAGAAAATGCATCCTTGGATGAAGCAATGTCCCATCCGGCCAAATGATAGAAAATCAAAAAAAATAGAAAGACAAAAGAGTCCTTCTAGTTTTTTCTTTATCCTATATATATATAGGTATTCCGATGAGATTTTCGACACGCTTCTGTCACAATTTGGCTTTACCGCAGACGTTGGTCCAACTGATCCAGTTGGTCCGCCAAGGCTGAAGGCAATTTGTTTTCAAAAATACGATAATAACTTCTGACATCTTCAGCTTCCCGTTTCCAGCCACCGAGATCGACCGTCAAAATCGATGCCAGTTCAGAGGGGTTCACGCGTAATCCGTCCAGATCCAAGGAGTCCGGAGTCGGAAGATTCCCGATCGGGGTTTTCTGGCTGGCGGCTTTTCCTTCCAATCGCTCGAAAATCCACTTCAAGACGCGGCTGTTTTCTCCGTAACCCGGCCAAATGAATTTTCCTTCTGCGTTTTTCCGGAACCAGTTCACATAATAGATTTTCGGCAATTTTTCCGGTGTAGTCATTTTTCCAATGTTCAACCAGTGACGGAAGTAATCTCCGATGTGGTACCCCATAAACGGTAACATCGCAAAGGGATCGCGCCGTACTTTTCCGATTTGGTCGGAAATCGTCGCAGCAGTGATTTCGGATCCCATGATCGACCCGAGAAATACCCCGTGCTCCCAAGAAAAACTTTCGTTGACCAAGGGAATGGTCGAAGGTCTTCTTCCCCCAATCAGAATAGCGGAGATCGGAACGCCTTCTTCGGCAATCCAATCCGGAGAGATGGAAGGACACTGATGAGCCGGGGTCGTGAAGCGCGAGTTCGGATGGGCGGCCGGTTCTTTCGATTGTCCCTTGTACCAATCCCTACCCTGCCAATCTATGAGATGATCCGGGGCATCATACCCGATGCCTTCCCACCATACATCCCCATCATCGGTTAGGGCAACATTCGTGAAAAGGGTATTCTTTTCCACGCATTTCATAGCGTTGGGGTTGGACTGAGCGGAGGTTCCGGGAGCGACGCCGAAGAAACCGGCTTCGGGGTTGATGGCGTACAAGCGGCCGTCTTTTCCGAATTTCATCCAGGCAATATCGTCACCCACGGTTTCTACTTTCCAACCGGGGAGCGTCGGAACGAGCATCGCCAAGTTTGTTTTCCCGCAGGCACTCGGAAAAGCTCCAGTGATATATTTGGATTTTCCCTCGGGGTTGGTTATTTTTAGGATTAGCATATGTTCTGCCAACCAACCCTCGTCACGAGCTTGGACCGAGGCAATTCGCAAAGCAAAGCATTTCTTTCCCAACAGAGCGTTACCGCCGTAACCGGACCCATAGGACCAAATCAACCGTTCTTCCGGAAAATGGCTGATGAATTTTTTCTCGATCGGGGCACAGGGCCATTGAGGATCAACCATGCCGGGGAGAAGCGGATATCCCACCGAGTGCAGACAAGGAACGAACTCTCCGTCACTTCCCAAAAAATCCAAAACGGGTTTACCGATGCGCGTCATGATCCGCATGTTGGCGACGACGTAAGGACTATCCGTGATTTCCACTCCGATTTTGGACAAGGGAGACCCCACGGGACCCATCGAAAAAGGAATTACATACATGGTTCGCCCGACCATCGATCCAGAAAACAAGTCTGTCATTGTCGATTTGAGGGATTGAGGGTCGATCCAGTTATTGGTCGGGCCGGCATCGTCTTGCCGAAGAGACGAAATGAAAGTCCGGTTTTCTACCCGGGCTACGTCCGAAGGATGACTGCGGAACAAGTAGCAACCCGGACGTTTTTTTGGGTTCAGAGGAATGGCGACACCCTTGGACACCATCATCTGTAATAAAGACTGATATTCGCTATCGCTTCCGTCACACCAATGGATTCGATCAGGGCGGCAAAGGTCCGCCATTTCATGAATCCACTTATTTAACCTAATGTTACTTGTCATGAATGTTCTCCTTTCAACGCATCTATGTCTTTGATTATACCACCAAAACGAAAATCGAGCCGATGATTGTGACGTTTTTGAAAATATTAATCTCTCATTCAATTAAGGAATAAGGATAGGATTTACAAAAAAACCCAAAATTTACTGAAAAACCCCAATTTCTTAAAAATGGCTAAATATAGGGCTTAAGTGGTCAAAAAAATTTTGATTATCGCATTTTTCTTTCAATTTTTGACATTTCGTCATTTGTGATCATGGATAATCCCTTTTCGCTCAATAAAATGCATCCGCCCATCGGATATTTCTTTGGAATTGCGAGAAAGGATGTCGCAGAAATGGCATTCTAGATTTTTCTCAAGCGGGAGTTTTCGTATCCAAATCCAGCTCATTATCATCTTCAAAAAATGCCCAAAAATCGACGTTTCCTGTCTTTCATTTCATTCTATTCACCGCCTTAATTTGTTCTATTTCGACATCCATCAACATTATTCTTCATTTCATTTGTTCATATCAAAACTACTGTTTTTTTGTTCCTTTTTGTGGTATAAATAGGTTGATGATTCACTTTGAGGTGTGTCAATGCCATCCAATTATTCTCTTCCTCCGTTTCGTATCAAAATGGTTGAACCTATTCGATTGATTTCCTCCCAAGAACGAAGTCAAAAAATGATTGAGGCAGGGTATAATCCCTTTGCCCTTCTCAGTGAAGACGTGTTTATCGATCTTCTGACCGATTCCGGGACCGGCGCGATGAGCCATTTTCAGTGGGCGGCTTTGATGATGGGCGATGAAGCCTATGCCGGATCGGCCAGTTACTTCCGCTTGGAGCGCGTGGTGAAAGAAATCACCGGATATGGTTTTGTTATGCCCGCCCACCAAGGAAGAGGCGCGGAACAAGTCGTTATACCTCAGTTGGTTCGTCATCCGGGGATGGTTTTCATCAGCAACATGCATTTTGATACCACCCGTGCTCATGTGGAATTAGCCGGCGCTCATGCCGTCGACACGGCTTGCCCAGAGTGTTTGGATCTTCCTCATTTCCATCCGTTCAAAGGGAATTTTGATCTTTCAAAATTGGAAAAAGCCATCCTTGATTACGGCCGTGAGAATGTCGCCGGAATCATTCTGACGGTTACCAACAATGCCGTCGGAGGACAACCGGTATCCATGGAAAACATCAAGAAGGTTTGTGAGATTGCCCACCGATTCCAAATCAAAACCATCATCGACGGGGCTCGTTATGCCGAAAATGCCTTTTTTATCCAACAGCGCGAACCCGGTTATCAAAACCGCTCGATCATGGAAATCGTTCGGGAAATGTTTGATTATGCGGACGTTTTCCTCATGAGTGCCAAAAAGGATGGACTGGTCAATATCGGTGGCTTGATTGCTATCAAAGAGGATCGCGAGTTGTTCCAAAAGTGCCAAACCTATATCGTTCCGATGGAAGGTTTTCCGACGTATGGAGGTCTGGCTGGACGCGATATGGACGCTTTGGCGGTTGGCTTGAAAGAAGCCTTAGACATCGATTATCTTCGGTATCGCATCGACGAGGTCCGGTATTTGGGGGACCGACTTCGTGAAGCGGGAATTCCCATCCAATACCCGACCGGGGGTCACGCCGTGTTTGTGGATTGCGGAGCCATGTGCCCGCAAATTCCATATGATGAATTTCCCGCCGTTGCCGTGAGCAACGAATTGTATCTCGAAGGCGGGATTCGCGCCGTGGAAATCGGATCGTTGTTGATGGGGAGAGATCCGGAAACCCGGAAGAACCGAAAGTCCGACATGGAGCTTATGCGGTTGACCATTCCGCGGCGGACCTATACCCTTCAACATTTGGATTATGTCGCCGAATGCCTGAAAAAAGTCTATGATCGGCGTCAAGAAATCCGCGGTTTGGAATTTACCTATGAAGCGCCGGTATTGCGTCATTTCACTTCGCGTTTTCGTCCCAAAAACTGATTTTCGGAGCCGAGGTTCCTAATTCCGTTGTATTGACCTCCCTTTTAGTTCATGATGGAGGGTAGGATAGGTTTTTTGGAGAGGAGGGGAATTGGATGAAATCCAATCTTTCCAAAAGGGCCTTTCTCTTTTTCGCCATTTTAGCTTTGACTTCCGTTGTCACCTTCGGCATCGGGTATTTGATATTTTCCAATTTCCGTAACCTTATTCTCCAAAATTTCTGAAAAAGCAGCGTGGCTTTGGCTTCGTCGATCGCCACTTTCATCGAAACCGACATCGATTCCTACCGCGACTTGGCCGAAGTCGATGACTATTCCATCGAAAATTACGACGAAGCATATTATTCCGAGATGTTGTCGATGTTTCAACAACTGAAAAGCGACTCCGGAGCGACCTATTTGTACACGATGAAAAGAATTTCTTCGGAAGAATTCGCTTATGTTCTCGATGCGGAAATGCCGGATAGCGAGTTTTTTTCTCCGCTCGGAACCTCCGAGGTTGCTTGGGACGAGTTAAAGAACGTGTATGATTCCGGAATCGCCGGATTTTCGGAAATGGAATATGATGAGGTATGGAAAGTCACGATGATGACGGCCCTTGCCCCAATCGTCGATCCCGAAGATGGCGAAATTATCGGAGTCGTCGGGGTCGACATCAACGACGATCAAGTGAAGTCGTTGATCCAACAACTCCAAACCACCCTAACCATCGGTATGTCCTTATTTGTCATTGCCCTGTCCATCGTGGTGTATAACTTGTTCGAATCAAGAGTCGAGGCTTTGGAAGTGGATTATCTCACCGGACTTTTCAGCAAACGTTATTTCGACAAACGGTTGCGCTTGAGCATTATCGATGCCAAAATGAAGTCGATTCCCTTATCGATGATGATGCTCGATGTGGACTCGTTCAAAACCATCAACGATCAATTTGGTCACCCGGCGGGGGACAAAGTCCTCAAAGAAATCGCCGATCTTTTGAAGAGAAGCATTCGTCGTTCCGATGTATGTGCCCGTTATGGCGGCGACGAGTTTGCGGTGTTATTGCCGGAATCGGGTTGGGAAGAAGCTAGAATGGTTGCTCGCCGGATCATCGCAAACCTTGAACATTTCGAATCACGACCAAACGAAACCACGACGATCGGCTTGTCCGTGTCCATCGGCATTAGTCTCTGGAAGGGCGGGGTCTCCAAGGAAGAATTTGAGTCTCGCGCGGACAAAGCCATGTATCATTCCAAAGAGCAAGGAAAGAACCGCATCTCCGAATATTTGGAGAATGGTTCGATCCAAACCCTGTGATTTGTACGGGAAATCGACGACAACGTCGGTTTCCTTTTTTGTTTTCAGACTCTATTCTCCTTGCTTGTTCTTTTGTGGCGCTTGACAGCCGTCTTGCCATCGGATAGACTGGAATCGGATAGTCCCATTCTGATCTGGCTTTGAGTGAAATTCAAAAAAGGGGGGTCAGTTATGAAAAAGCCAAAAGAGGCAATCACTAACGAAGGAGGAGCCCAACTCCTTGGGATGGTTCCCGACCTTTTTGCCGTTCTTGACGGCGAAGGGCGGATTCTTCATCAAGGAACCGGTTCGCCCAAGCCCGATTCGATAGCCGTTAAGGCCCGACCGGACCAGTCTTCCGCATGGATTACCGAGCGGTTACTCGCTCGCTGCCTCCAAGCGATGCGGGAAATCGAGGGTCAACCCCTGGGGTCGACCTCATTTGCCCTCATGCCCGAAGAAAACGAAGGAAGGGGGTTCGAATGTCGTCTATGCCGTTTGCCCGCTCAGTCGGCTTTTTTGCTTCTGGCTCAAGAACTCCGGAAAGACGATAGCGACTCACCCGGGGTCCGATTTTGCCAATGTCCTTCCTTGCGTCTGTTAGATCACGCCCCCTTTCCCATTTTTATATCCAGCGTTGCCGGAGAGGATATTCAATACTTTAACCCTATCGCACGCAATGAATTTGGATTTGAAGGTTGGGATGTTCTCGGAAAACCCGTCAAAGAATTTTATCAACGAGAAACCGATCGGATAGCCTTTTTGAATGAACTTTATTCTTCGGGATCGGTTCAAGATTATGAAATCACGCTTTTAAACACCAATCGCCAACCGCACAAAGTCCTCCTATCCGCTTCTTTGGTGGAATTCCAACATCAACCCTGTGTTTTGATCACCGTCAAAGACATCTCCGGACGAAAGAAAATCGAAGAAGAAATCCGTTTGAGTGAGGAAAAATTCCGATTGATTACCGATAACACCCAGGACGTCATCTGGGTTTACCATCCGGAACAAGATCGCTTTTCGTATGTCAGTCCTTCCATCACCGCCCTGCGCGGAATCACCGTCGGGGTTGCCATGGGAGAACGGATGAAGGATACTTTGACACCCGAATCTTTTGCCTTACTTTCTCAAGGTTTTTCCAACCTGATGTCCGAACTGAAAAACGGGACGGAGGGTTCGGTCACCGATTTGTTCGAAGTCCAACAACCGACGGCATCGGGGTCCAGGGTTTGGGTCGAAATCTCTGCCAAGTTCCGGAAGAACGCCGCCAACGAGATTGAAGTCATCGGCATCGCCCGTAACATTCAGGAGCGAAAGAACAACGAAAACGAAGTCCTTTACCTCAGCACCCATGACCAACTGACGGGGTTGTTCAACCGCCGTTATTACGAAGAAGAACTGAAACGCGTCGACATCGAAAAAAATCTGCCGATCACCCTGATCATGGCCGACGTCAACGGCTTAAAACTGACGAACGACGCCTTCGGCCATTCCGCCGGTGACAAACTGCTGAAGACATTTGCGGACATTATGAAGAAGGAGGCTGGCGCGAGCGACATGATCGCCCGCGTGGGTGGCGACGAGTTCGTCGTCATCATGAAAAAAACCGGGCCGAAAGAAGCCGAAGCCTTCGTCAATCGTATCAGTCGCGCCATCGCCTCCAAACAGATGGTGAAAGCCATTTTGTCCGTATCTTTTGGGTGGAAAACCAAGGTCAGCATGGAAGAATCCATGGATGACATCTACAAACAATCCGAAGACGACATGTATCGGAACAAGTTATTCTCCGGAGCCAGTTTCAAAAATGACATTTTGAACCTGATCACGAAAAGTCTCTTCGATCAAAACGCCCTCGAGCAAAGTCACGCAGAATCCGTCAGCGAGTTGTGCAAGCGAACCGGAATCGCTTTGGGGATGAACGATTCCGACGTGAAGGAATTGGGTTTGGCCGGGTTGCTTCACGACATCGGGAAAATCGCCATTCCCGAATCGATTTTGGCAAAGAACGACTCCTTGACCGAAGCGGAAGCCTTGGACATTCGTCGGCATCCCGAAGTCGGTTACCAAATCTTGAGATCCGTCAGCGATTTTGCGAACATCGCTCAATTCGTTCTCAATCATCATGAACGAATGGACGGGAATGGATATCCTCGCAGTCTCAAAGGGGAGGAGATTCCCGTGCAATCTCGGATCATCGCGATCGCGGAAGCCTATGACGACATCCTGCGAAAACACCCGTATCGGAAAAGCCATTCGAAAGATGCCGCGGTTGCGGAATTGATGAAGCATGCGGGAACACAATTCGATCCGACCATCATCGAGGTGTTCGTCGAGAAAGTAATTCAGCTTTGAGAACGGACCGCCGGTGACGAACCGGCGGTTTTTATCAGACGTCTATGAAAAAGACCGGGTTAATGCTATAATGACGACAATGAAACCGTGGGAAACGCTTGGGAACGAGGGATGGGTATGGATTTGATCGAATGCAAAAAAATGAACAAAAATTACCAGAACGGCAAAATCGAAGCCCAGATTCTCAAGGAAATCGACTTGACGATCCACACCAGCGAATTTGTGGGTATCACCGGGCCTTCCGGAAGCGGGAAGACCACGCTCTTATATGTTCTTAGCGGATTGGAAAAACCATCGGGGGGCACCCTCTCCCTGTTCGGAAAACCCATTGGAGATTATTCTGAAACCGACCTTTCCGAGTTGCGGAAACGGCGCATCGGCTTTGTGTTTCAATTCTATAATCTGGTTCCCAATCTGACCGTCAGGGAAAACATGATGCTTGCCTGGATCATCGGCAAAAATCAAGATGAGACCATCATTGACGAACTTCTTCAGTTGGTGGGGATGAAGGAATTCCAAAACCATTATCCCAATCAAATTTCCGGAGGGATGCAGCAACGGATCGCCGTTGCCCGCAGTCTCATCAATGATCCCGAAATCCTTTTTGCCGACGAACCCACGGGAAATCTGGACACCAAAAACGGAAAAGACATTATGGAGCTGTTGCGAAAGTTACATCGGGAAAACGGAAAAACCATCGTTTTGGTCACCCATAGCGATGATTATCTGCAATATTGTTCTCGGAACATCAAATTAGTCGACGGGATGATCGTCAAAGATGAAATCCTTTCTCTTTAGGCTCCGTTTTTCTTGGAAGAATATCACCCGAAACCCCGGACGATCCTTGGTCGTCTTTTTGACGTTGACGTTGTCGATGACATTGACGATTCTGATTTTGGGAATGAACAACGGTTTTTCCCAGATTTTTTACCATCAATTGCAGGACCCCTACTTAAATGTCGACATGACCCTCACCTATGACAGCAATTCCGAATCGCGGATTTTGAACAAGCGCGGATTGACCGAACGATATTCGGCTTATTACCGCTTTGCGGCCTGCTTTTTCAACTACTATTCATTGATCGGTTCCGGAGACGATCCCGGTTATTATGCCCAAGTTTTTTCGGGCGCGGTCATCGATTTGGAAAATCTCATCGATACAGATTTGGGGGTTTTGAACGACGGCGAAATGTTTGTGACCCGATCCATGGCCGACAAACATGGTTTATCCGAAAACGATACCGTTCGCCTCTATGTGTCCGGCTCAGAAGTCCCCTATCGCATCAAGGCGATCCTTCCCGATCGAGGGTTGTTTGCCGGGGAAGCGGTTTTTGTCAACAAAGTCGAGTTGTTGCAACGACTTTTTTCGCTGTCAGGTCTGTCCAATTTGGGTAACATCGTCTATATTGACCTCATTGACCCCGCCCAAGCCGATACGGTGTCCGGTCTGCTTTCCGAAGATCCGGATTACTCCGGCTTCGTAGCCGCCCCGACCGCGGATCCTTTGGTGATCAAGATGATTACCAAGAACACTTCCGCGCTGTTTATCGGGGTCGGTGGTATCACCTTGATTGCTGTTTTGGTTGTACTCAATTCGGTATTCCCCCTGCTTTTCCAAGATTTCCGACAACAGATCGGAATCATTAAAACCTTGGGAGGAGACCACCGATTTTCATTGTCGATCTGGCTGACGCAGTTCCTGTTGATGTCCATGGGGGCCGTTCCCCTGGGAATCTATCTGGCTTGGGCCGTGTTCAATCAAGGTGCGGCGATTTTGGGGATCCAATCGGTCATCCGATTGGGGGGTGCCGTCGTTCTTGTCTCTTTAGCGGCGTATTTGCTGTTCGTCGGGGGCGAAGTTTTGATCCGGTTCCGCCGATTGATTCGCCAGTCCGGGGTGGCGCTGACGTATGACCACCGACACGAATGGGTCCGTGGGGGATTCATTGTGCTGGGGGTTTCCGGAATCCTGTTTGTCGTTCAAAAGCTGACGGAAGCGTTCTCTGAGCCGGTCAACGCGTTGCTTTCCATGATTTTCGGAATCGTTTTTTGTTTCACATTGTGCGATTTCTTGGCTTCGATGATCGGAGCGGGGCTTTCTCGAAAAAAACAAAAATCCTTGTTCGGATTATTCGGGGCACAAAACCTTCGCAGCAACAAAATCGTTCGCAGTTCCCTGCGTGTGGCGATGATTTCCATTGTCGTAATCGCTTTGAACCTAACGGTTCGAAGTTTCATCGAGGCGGATTCGATGACTTTGAAAAACAACGTTCTCGCCGACTATTTTTTGACCAACATCGTTGATGACCCCGTCGCGGTCCAGACGCAAATAAGCGCGGAATACGATGTGGAAGCGATGCAGGACGCCATCATCTATCGTTATATTTCCATGGACTTATCTCAAGACGAAACCCCACGTCGCCGTCGAGCGGTATTCTTCATCTCGCTTCCGCCCGAAAATATGGATGCATTTTTCGATTATGAATTTGATTCCGGGGTTTTGGAAAAACTGGCGGACACGCAAACGCCCTATATTACCGTCTCCGAAGGGGTCGGTAAAATCTATGGTCTAAAAGTCGGCGACGAAGTCGTCGTCGAACTGGGACGAGATAATCCGCAGATGACGTTCATCATCGCGGGATTCATCCATACGAATTATCATGGAATCGTTTTTTCCAATCTATATCGTCTGGAGGCATTTGCGAACGCCGGAATGGCCAACACCGTGATCATCAAAAACGGGGATGACGAAACCCTCAAACCCGGCCTGATGGCCAAATACAATGCACGCCTCTATTATTTGGTCGATTTCCAGGAACTATTCGCGGAAGGAATGGATGAAATCTTTTTGGTGATGGACTTCATGTCGCTTTTGGCTTATTCGATCGTCATCGGGTTTGTCATCGTCATCATCAACAATTCGCTCTTGCTTTTCTATTCCCTCAAAAACGATTATGCGAAACTGAAGATTTTGGGATTATCGCCTACGGGTCTGGCGGGTCAGTTGGGCCGTGAAGTGCTATCGATCACGATCATTGCCGCATTCTGTTCGTTCTTGGCACTTTGTGTCTTGATTCCCCATTTGGGACCGCTCATGCTCTTCGCCACCTTCTATAAAACGATTCCGTGGGATGCTCTGTCCACGGGTTGGCGGACCTTGGCCGCGGCGGGAGTTCTGATTTTCAGTTATGCTTTTTATCTTCACCGTGTTCTTCGACTGGATCCGATCACGGAAATCAAAACCTACTAAAAAAGATCGTCCAAAACGGACGATCTTTGTTTGAGGACGGGCGATTATAACTCGATACCTAAGACCAATTTGGCAATAAAACCGACCAAGAACGAAAAACCGGCCACGCCCAAACTGATTCCGAGCATTTGCAGGAAGCGCGAACGGAATTTGAGGTCTTTGGCTACCGAGATGTAGTAATTGAAAAAGAAGATGATCAAGACCACGGTTGCCAACATGATTCCCAAAGCCAAGAATCGTTGAGATCCCAATAAGAGATAAGGCAAAATCAAAAGAAATACGGTTATCAAATATGCAATACCGGTATATACGGACGATTTCAAAGCATCTGCCCGTCCATCGGCTTTGGAACTGAGGTATTCGCTGGCAGCCATGGAAAAACTGGCGGCGATCCCGGTGATTAATCCGGAAAGGACGATATAACTGGAGTTTTGGACCGCAAATGTGAGTCCGGCCAGCGCACCGGTCAATTCCACCAAGGCATCGTTTAAGCCCAGAACCATCGATCCGACATAATTCAGACGCTCTTCGTCCAGCAGTTGGATCAGTTCATGTTCATGAACGTCTTCGTCCATGGCGATTTTTTCGGCATCGGGAACATACTTCCCGATTTCTCCGTAATTGATTTTCGCGTTGCTCTCCCCGCGTTCCATGATTTTAAGTGTGAAGGTATAGCCCAGAAAGAAATTCAAAATGGAAAACCAAATGATTTTCAGGACAGAAGGCTTTCCGGGAGTTCCGAGATAGCGGGTCCATAATTCGTAGTGGGCTTTTTCTTCGGCGGCGATTTTCAACAAGATTTTTTGGTTTTCGGGACTTTTCTTGAGGCGTTTGGCGATGTTTTGATAGACGTAATGTTCGGTGATTTCTCCCCGTTGCATCGCGACGATTTGTTTGCGGATTTCTTTCGGGATGGTTGTTTCCATGGGTATTTCATCTCCTTTGTTTCATTATAACACCAACTGAAAAAAAAGGAACCCGTTCTCGACGGGAATCACCGATGAAGAAGCCCGGAAAGTCCCCGCCCCGTTTCTTTCCAGGTCTTCATATAAAAATCCATCCCCGGTCGTGTTTATCCATGCCGAAAAAGATGTGAAAAAGTTGCCATTTCACACTTTTTCATTCATGAAGTTATGATATAATCGAATACACCAAAGGGGATAAATGCCGATGAACCTCAAAGAACGCATCCTCAATTCCTTGTTACGGACTTTTCTGTTTTCCAAATACCGTTTCCATTTTTCTTTTGATGACAATTTTGACCCGGATCGCCAAGACCCTTATTTGCTCATTGGTAACCATTCGTGTCTCATCGACGGGCAATTTACGGTTTTGCCCTTGGATCGGTACCCCTTTCCCGTCATCAACAGTTTTATGTTTCGAAAACCCTTCATGCGGTTTGTGTTGACTCAACTGATCCATTCCATTCCCAAACGCAAAGGTCAATCCGACATTCTGACCATTCGAATGATCATGGACACGATCAAGAAGGAAAAACGGGGGGTCCTCTTATTCCCCGAAGGCAACTCCTCCTATTTCGGAAAAGAAAGCTCGATTCCCTTCAGCACCGCCAAATTGCTGAAAAAACTGAAACTCGACATCGTTGTTTGCGCCGTGAACGGGGGATATCTTTCCAACCCCCGTTGGTCCGACCGTCCCGTCCGAAAAGGATTCATCGACGCCCGTTATTATACCCTCGTCAAAGCTGAGGAATTGGAAACCATCGACCAAGAGGTGTTATATGCCAAAATCGTCGAAGCGCTCCGTTTCAATGATTTTGACTGGAACCGCGAACAACATCATATCTACGATCTTCGACATCGGGCCGAGGGGTTGGAACGCTTTATCTATGCCTGTCCCCAATGTGGCAATACCCAGTGTATCCGTACCAAGCGGCATGAAATATTTTGCTCCCATTGCGGAAAGATCGCCGAATTCAACCGATTTAGTTTGTTGGAAGGTCTCCCGTTCGACAATTTGATTGCTTGGGATGCATTTCAGAAACCTTTGATCCCCGAGCTCGTCAAAAACCCGCTGAAAACCACGGGGATTCTCGAAGACGTTGACTTTTCCGAAGCGAAAATCCGCTCTCGGGTAATCGGAAAATTCGACATCCGAGTAGAGAAGGATCGCCTCTTGTTTTCCAACCCGGAGACCGCGATCGCTTTCCCCTTGGATCGTGTTCAAAACCTGACATTGACCCGAAAAGAAGAACTGGCTTTCGATTTTGAAGATAAGACCTATTTTGCGGCAGTCAAAGACCCGATGTTGCTGTTTGATGCCATCAATTTTCTGAATGGAGGGAACTCATAATATGGAATACTGGTCCTCATCATTGATTTCTTTGCTTTTCATCGGTATCCTTCTGTTTGTCGGGAAAATCCTAAAATCCAAAGTCAAACTCCTTAGCAAAATCGTCATGCCGACCGCCCTGTTGGGCGGGATGATCGGCTTGTTGTTTTCCAGCGTCGTGATTCCCGGTTCCTACACCTTGGACGTTCCGGCTTTGACCGCCATCGTCTATCACGCCTTGGCCATCGGATTTTTGGCATTGTCTCTCAAACGATCCGAGCATCAGAACAAACGAAAATTGTGGTCGACGGGGATGGTCATCACCAGCACGTATGCGCTCCAAGGATTCATCGGAATCCTGTTGGTCATGATTTTCTGGAAAGATTATTTCGTCGGATCGGGAATGTTGCTGGCTCTGGGGTTCGGACAAGGTCCCGGGTTGGCCATCAGTTTCGGCAACATGTGGAACAATATGCTCGGGGGACAAGGCGGAGCCTTGGGCGCATCCTATGCCTTTCTTGGTTTCCTTTGGGGCGGAATCATCGGTGTCATTGCCATCAATGTGATGTCTCGGAGAAAAGGGTTGGAAAAACCGAAGACATATACGCCCGACGATTCGGTGGAAACGACAACCGTCCAAATCGATACGGTCAAAGAAGTCAGCGTCTTGGACGGGTTGACGATCCAACTTGTCATCATTGCCATCATCTACGCGGCGGTGTGGGGAACCTTGTTCTTGCTCGAAAAGGTCTTGGTCCCGCTGGGTAATATCGGCAACACCATTTTTGGATTGCTTAAAGGTTTCAACTTCATCATCGCCATCTTATATGCCCTGGTTTACAAGGTCATTTTACGAGCTGTGGAAAAACGCCAAAAGAAAGACATCAAATTTTTGACCAACAACTATCTTTTGTCCAACATCAGTTCCACATGCTTTAACGTTATGATCGCGGGATCCGTTTTGACGATCACGGTCGACTTTCTGGTCGAATACGGTTGGTTGTTGTTGGTAATCTCCACGGTGGGCGGAATCTTTACCTTGTTTTACACCCGATTCATCACGAAACGGGTTTATTCACAATATCAAAACGAATATTTTATTGGTTTATACGGCATGCTCACGGGTGTCGCATCGACCGGAATCGCCTTGCTTAAAGGTTTGGACCGCAATCTGGAAACCCCCGTGGCGGAAGAACTCGTTCTTGGTTCCGGAACCGCCATCAGCATGGCCTTGCCTTTGTTCGCATTCTTGATGGTGCCTTCCATCGGATTTGGGACCGGCAATGAAATGCTAATGAATCTGATTGCTTTGTTCGGATGTTTGGCTTACGTCATGGTCATGGTCATCATTTTGTTGATTCGAAGCCGAAAAAATCCCAAATGATTGAATTACAAATCAACCGCAGGTGACAAGCCCTGCGGTTTTTTTGTGCAATCGGACCCCATCTTTGGGATTCCATTGACCAATGCCCGTTTTGTTGGTAGAATGTTATCAGCGGAATTTCTGCCCCTTTCCTGATGATTCGAACCTTCAAGGGACAACAATAGGGATGTGATGGCATGCAAAAAGAAATCAAGGAACGAACCCCACTGCTCGATGGAAAAGGCCGGTTAACGGATCCCGGTTATGCCAAGCGGTTATTGTTCGATTATTCCCGAGAGGCAATCAAAGCCAGCGGATGGCGAATCAAGGAATGGGACTATTACTGCGCCCTTAATTCCCGTTTCGGAATATCCTTTACGATTGCCGATTTGAGTTACAGTGCACTCATCAGCGCGGTCTTTTTCGATTTTACTCAAAAAAAGGTGTGGAAAAAGACAAAAATGTTGTGGTTCACCTTTGGAAAACTCGGATTGCCCGCTTCTTCTGAAAAAGGGGATGTCGCATATCACGGGTCGGGATACGATTTTGTCTTCGAGCGTAAGGAAACCCAACGGTTATTGACGGTATCCGTCGCCGATTTTCGCGATGGAAACCCCTTGATAGCTGAATTGCGTTTGGATTGTCCAAACGATGATACCATGGTGATCGCCACTCCTTGGGAGAAGAAGCCCAAGGCTTTCTACTTGAATCAAAAAATCAATTGTCTTCCCGTAACCGGGAAAGTGACCATCGGATCGGAGATCATCGAGTTTGATCCCGCGGATACGCTGGCGGTTCTGGATTGGGGTCGAGGGGTTTGGACCTACAAAAACACCTGGTATTGGGGAAGCGCTTCCGGATGGGTGGAGGGAAAACGGTTCGGCTTCAACATCGGATACGGCTTCGGAGACACCAGAAAAGCGACGGAAAACATGCTATTCTATGATGGGAAAGCCCACAAACTGGACCAAATCGAATTTCACATCGATTCGGAGGATTTTATGAAGCCGTGGCATTTCACGTCCAACGACGGGCGCTTGGAATTGACGCTGGAACCGATTCTGGACCGGCAAGACGACACGAATTTTGTGATCATCAAGAATTTGGGGCACCAAGTTTTCGGGAAATATTCCGGATCTGTCATTTTGGACGACGGAACGCGATTGGAAATAACGAACCTGATCGGTTTTGCGGAAAAAATCACGAATCACTATTAGGAGGAAACGGTATGAACGACAAAGAAATCATCGAAGCGATCCTGGACGATGAGAATTTTGAAAACATTCTTATGACCGACGACAATCAGGACACATTCGAAATGGCTCAGTTGGGCTACGTTCCGTTACATGGGATGATTTATGCGCTTTTGGATCTTTTGAAGATTAACGGAGAAGAAGTTGGAGATGAGGATGCCGGATTGGTGATTCTCGAGTTGGACATCGATGAGCAAACCGGTGAACACTTCGTTTCCACCGTCGAGGACGATGAATTGTTCGATGAAGTCGTCCATGCCTACGAAAACGCACCGGAGGATCATTGATTTTCCAATTCTCACTGTTTTCTCTCCCTTCGGCGTGCTATAATGAAAAAAGATTTCCTATAGTCTATGGAGAAGGAGCCGACACATGAACATTTTTTATTGTAAGCATTGCAAACGGATCGTCTACACTTATTTCGGGGGCGGAACGTTGACCTGCTGCGGCGAAGAAATGACATTGTTGCAACCGAAAAGCAAAGATTTGGGAAACGAAAAGCATCTCCCCGTGATTGAAAGAATCGACCGGGATCATATCCGGGTTACCGTCGGGGGCGTTCTTCACCCGATGCTTCCCGAACATTTCATTCAGTGGATTTTCCTCGCTCAGGAAAAGACTTTCCAGATCCGGACTTTCGAACCGGGCGCCGTTCCCAGCGCGGTATTTTGCATCAATCCGGATGAAGCCATCAAAGCCTACGAATTCTGCAACCTTCACGGTTTGTGGATGACGGAGATTCAAAAGTAACCAAAGAACTGGCCGGATGCCGGCCTTTCTTTTCTAGTGTGCTCACGCGCAGAAGGAAACGATGAAGTGCGATTGGAAAACTGGCGATTTCGTGCTTCCGGGGGTAGTTCATGAGTTTTTTTGCAGTGATCGACATCGCAGAAATGCTGAAATACCTGCTTTTGGGGATCATCCAAGGGATTACCGAAGTCCTTCCAATCTCCTCCAGCGGGCATGTGGAATTGGCAAAACTGCTTCTTCATCTTCAAGTTGACGAAGGGGTTCTGTTTTTGATTCTCGTCAATTCCGGTTCCCTCGTGGTCTTCCTTGTCTATTTTGCCCAAGACCTTTTTCGCCTCATTCGCTCCTTTTTCTTGTTCATTTTACGCCCTCAAACCCGCAATGAACATCGAGAAAACTTCCATTTCTGTTTGAAAATCGTTGTCGCCAGCATCCCTGCCGCATTGGTTGGTTTGCTTCTGAGTGACTGGTTCGACGAGATGCTCCTGCGGTACGGGGGTCTCCTTTCGGGAATCGGTCTGATGTTTACCGCGACCGTACTTTTGACCAGTGGTTTTCGTGGCTTTTCACGACGAAATGACATCATCAGTTATCGCGACGCCCTTTTCATTGGCCTTTGCCAAGGAATCGCTCCGGTCCCCGGCGTCTCCCGTTCGGGGATGACGATGATCGGATCCTTGCATCGCGGCGTGAAGTTGGAGTCATCCCTCCGGTTTGCATTCATGCTCTATATTCCGGCTTCTGCCGGGGCAATGTTGCTGTATGTGAAAAAAATGTTTTCGGAGGGGACGGGGCTTCCCTCCTCGGAATATTTGCTATACTATGCAGTTGCATTCTTGGCGGCTTTATTGTTCACCGCTCTGGCTTTCCGTTGGATTCGTCCCATTTTTCGAAACGGCAGGCTGAAGTATTTTGGTTATTATTGCATGGCGGCCGGATTGGTTTCCATCGCTCTGTTCCTGATGAAATGATTTGCATGGTCGTTTGTTCGATTGCTTTCCGTTCTGATGCCCTGATATCATTTGGGCCCCCGGAGGGTTACTGAGTATGGGTTTTTCCGAAATCATCCAACATTTTCTCGAATACATCATCTTGGGCATCGTCCAGGGAATTACAGAAGTCTTGCCAATTTCGTCATCCGGCCACGTGACCATCGCGCAACAACTGATGGGCATCAACACCGACGAGGGCATCCTCTTTTTGATATTAGTCAACATCGGTTCGCTGGTGGCAATCCTCTTTCACTTCCGGAAGTTCCTTGCCCGATTGATCAAGAATTTCCTGAGTTATTTGTTTCGGCCATCCACGCGGCAGGAAACCAAAGAAGACTGGCTATATGGATGGAAAGTCGTGTTGGCTTCGTTACCAATCGGGATTGTCGGATTCTTTTTCAACCATTCCATCAATTTGATTTTGGCTGACTACCCATTGGTCTTGGTCGGTCTCGGCTTGTTGATCACCGGAACCGCCCTTTATCTCGTAAGGAACAAATCATATGTCAACGGTCGGCAGACAATCACATTCCGCGACGCCGCCGTCATCGGGTTGGGACAAATGTTCGCTCCGATACCCGGGTTATCTCGTAGCGGAATCACCACCTCCTCCGGCCTCATGCGTAAATTATCCATGGAAACGGTGCTGATCTTTTCCTTCATGCTTTATATCCCCGTGTCCGTCGGTTCAATGCTCAAGTATGGAATCGATTATCTGCAATCCCCCGCCACCTTCAGTTGGGGGTTTGATGTTAACAACGGATGGTTCTATGCCTATTATGTCGTCGCCGCCGCCTTCAGTTTCTTCGCCACGCTTTTCTCCATCAAATACATCTTCATTTGGTTTCGCCGCGGGAAACTGGTCTTGTTCAGCATCTATACCTTGGTTTTGGGGACGATTTCGCTGTTTGTCGGGTTGTTCCTAATGTGAAAAAGTTGTTTTGTTGAAAAAAACACCTCAATAATGTAAAATGATTATGCATGCGCAGTCATAATAAGGAGCGATAGTAAATGGAAGACATTAGGCAACAAGAAGCCGTTGTTGAAGAGGGCATCACTCTTTCCGATCTCTTGCGGATTGTATGGAATAACATCACGATCGTCTTTTTGGTTACTTTGTGGGTGACCGTCATCGGGATATTGATCACGTGGTACGTGGTCGATCCCAAATATACGGCCGAAACCGGAATCATGATCGAAGTCGACCCCGAAACCATGGTCGGAACCGGTTCCGAATCCGGTGCGGTCAGTTTGGCTCAGCAATTGGTCATCACCTATAAGGATTTTGCGACCGACCCGTTGGTTTTGTCGAGTGTGATTGCGGATATTCCCGAACTGGCAGGAATCACGCCTTCCCAATTGAAGGAAATGATTACCCTTTCCTCTGTGACCAGCAGCGTCATCGTACGGATCGAAGTGGTCAGCGACAGCCCTGAACTCGCCGCGATAATCGCCAACACGCTGGTATTGAACAGCATCGAATTATCCGAAGACCACCGCTTTTTGGAAGGTCGGGTTACCCAGATGTTGCCCGCGGGAGCCCCGAACAATCCCACTTCTCCCAATAAAATTCTCAATGTCGTCATCAGTTTCTTAGTCGGCGGGATTTTGTCTTTGGGAATCATTTTTGTTAAGGAATTGTTCAACAACAAATTCCAAACCCCTCAGGAAATGGAAAAATACCTCAGCATCAACGTGATCGCCGCGGTTCCCGGAACCATCAAAGAAAGAAAGTTGGTGGACTAAATGGAGTATTTTGAATATAAGAACGTCGTCCTGGATGCCCCCAACAGCGTTGAAGCCGAAGCTTATCGTAAATTGGAAATGAATATTTCCATCGCCTCTTTGGATAAAAGGATGCAGGTGATTCAATGCACCTCCGCCACTCCCGAAGACGGAAAAACCACGACGGCGATCAATCTTGCCGCCGTTTACGCCGAAAAAGGCAAAAAAGTCATCATTCTCGATTTTGACCTTCGTCGGCCGAAGATTCATCGCGCCTTTCATCAAGTGAATGACGGCGGTTTTTATGAATACATCACCAATCACGTCGATTATCATGAATTGATCGTTCACGATCCCAGTAAAATTGATTTACTGCTGTCGGGAAAGCATTTATCGTTCCCCCATATCGTCCTTGGTTCCTCCCTTACCGCCGCTCTCATCGACTCGTTAAGAAACGAATATGATTACATCATCGTCGACACTCCCCCGGTCCTTTCGGTCACCGATCCCGTGATTTTAAGCGGTTTGGCGGACGGCGTTGTCTACATCGTCGCCTACAATCGCACCAAAAAGGACGATGCCAAAGAAGGGTTGAAGATTCTTCGTCGGAACAACGCCAACATCATCGGCGGAGTTTTGGGAAATATTGATTTCCGAAAAACGAAGGGCTATCACGGATATCGATATCACTACTCCTATGGCGAAGAGAAAAGCGAGACCAAATAAGGTCCTTCCATGATCGATATTCATGCCCATGTGCTTCCTTTTGTCGATGACGGTTCCCCCGATGTCGCTTCCTCGCTCAAATTGATCGAGGAAAGCATTTCTGCGGGCGTCACAGACTTGTTCTTGACCCCGCACTACATGAAAATTCGGAATTATCTCTCGGATCATGCCCATAATTTGGAAATTTTCGAGTCTTTTTCCCGCGCGGTCGAAGAAGCCGGATTTCCCATCCGGCTGCATTTGGGTACGGAGATCTACTATACCGTTTCCACCCCCAAAGATTTGCGTTCCAAAACCGTCGTTCCTCTGGGAAAATCCAACAAGGTCTTATTGGAATTCTCTTTGTCCGTCGAGGACGAGGACATCGGAGAAGCCATCCATAATATGAAATCGATGGGTTATATCCCCATCATCGCTCATCCCGAACGCTACCGGTATTTGCGGTGGGGGGACTTCGAAATCATCAAACGGATGGGCGGCATGATACAGATCAACGCTTCTTCGATCATCGGATACAACGGAGCCGAGATCGAAAAGACCGCGATGAAATTGATCAAAACCGGGCAAGCCGATTTTGTTGCCTCAGATATCCATGTTTTTCGTCCCAATCATCTTTCCCAAGCCTATCGGGTGGTGGAGAAGAAATGCGGAAAAGCCGAGGCAGAACGAATTTTCGCCAACCCATCGGTTCTCTCCTGAACAGACGCTTCCGCCGAGACTCACGGGTCTTGGCAAGTTTTTTCTTTCGATTCGAAAAACATCACAAGAATGCCATAAATTTTTCATACAATGAAATCGTATTATCGCAAAATGATTCCCAAGAAAGACTTCGAAAGTCTTTTCTTTTCAAAGGATGTGTGATGAAATTATGAGAAACATTAATGTTTTGGTTGCGGATGACGAATTTCGGATCCGCAAACTTCTGGCGGATTTTCTCGTTCGGGAAGGCTACAAAGTTTTGGAGGCCGAAGACGGGGGAAAAGCGATCGATCTTTTGTTTGACTCGAAGACCAAGATCGATCTAGTCATTTTGGACGTCATGATGCCCAAATATGACGGATGGTTCGTTTTGGAACGGATTCGGGAATTCTCCACGGTTCCGGTCGTGATGCTGACAGCCAGAAGCGATGAATACGATCAACTCAAGGGATTCAAACTCGGGGCAGACGACTATGTCACCAAACCATTCTCGCCCTCGGTCTTGATGGCGCGCATCAACAAGATCCTCAAGCGGGAAAAAAGCGAAGTCGAAGAATTATCCTTCGGTACCATTCGGATGTCATTGGCTTCCCGGGAGGTTTTCATTGAAGGCAAAAGGGTCGATTTGACCCCGAAGGAATTCGAATTGCTCAAGTATTTCATTAACAACAAGGGGATTGCCCTTTCCCGCGATAAAATTTTGAACGCCGTTTGGAATTATGATTATTTCGGTGACCTCCGAACGGTCGACACGCATATCAAACAACTGCGTTCCAAATTGGGAAATGCCGCTTCCTATATCTCGACGGTCCGCAGCATCGGGTACCGTTTGGATATCGAAAATGAAAGCATCGATTAGAAACCGCCTTTTCCTGATCACGTATGGCATCATCTTGGTGTTCATTGCCGGACTCATCGTCCTCAATAACACCTTTTTGGAACGATACTATACCGAGTCTCGAGAAAAATCATTGATATTCGCTTTTTCCGAAGTTGTCGAAATTGATTTGGACGGTGATGCCGATCAAGCGGCGGCCGCCCTTTTGGCCGTAGAAAGCGCCTATAACATCCGTATCATTATCATGGAACAAAACCCCTTTCCTACCAATGAACCTAACTTCGGCGATCTGCCCCCTTACGTGACTTGGATCTATGGGGATCGCTTTTCAATCCGAGGGCATCAGGTGATGGACATCATCACCACCTTCGATCTGGTCAAGGCGGGGACATCCGTTCAGGATGTTGAACCGGTCGCTTTTTCCGGAGACGGCGATTCTGTCGCCTATTTGGCCCCTTTGGTCTCCAATACGGGTCAGACCGGCGATCAAGAGGGTCCTTCGATGCACGCGTTGTGCGTTTCAATCCGTCAAGACAACGGATTGGATCTCTACTATGTCCTTACCGTCACAATTCAATCCATTTCCGACAGTATCGCCATTTTCAACACTTTCACCGTAATGGTCGGGATGATTTTCATGGTGTTGGGTGGGGTAGCCACTTACCTTTATAGCAATCGATTCACCAATCCGATCCTGCAAATGACCGAAGTCACCAAGCAACTCGCAGACCTGAACTTCAACTCCAAAGTGGAGGTCGGAACCCCGGATGAATTGGGCGAATTGGGCGCCTCCATCAACAAGATGAGCGACCAGTTGGAACATTCGATCAAGGAACTCCAATCGGCAAACGATAAACTCGCCGCCGACATCCGGTTAAAAACCAACATCGACACGATGCGCAAAGAATTCATTGCCAACGCTTCCCATGAACTGAAGACGCCGATTTCCTTGATCATCGGTTATTCGGAAGCCATGCGGCTTCCCAATTTGAAACCCGAAGAAATCAACGAATATCTCGGGATCATCGATGACGAAGCCAACAAAATGAACCGTTTGGTGATGAACCTTCTAAAAATAAGTCAACTGGAATCCGGGTTCCAACAGACAACGATGATGGAGTTTTCCATCAAGGATTTGGTGGATGAAACCGTCAAGCTTTTCTCCATCAAATTCACCGAAAAAAATGCCATATTCGAGGAAGAGGTCGAAGACACGTTCCTGACCTCCGACTACGATTCGCTGCAGACGGTTTTGAACAACTATCTTTCCAACGCCTTAAACCACTTGGATGGGGACCGAATCATTCGGATCACCTCTTCCCGTCGGGACGACGGATGGCTCCGACTGACGGTATTCAACACCGGGAAGCCGATTCCCGAAGACAGCCTTGATCGAATTTGGGAAAGTTTTTACAAAGTGGACAAGGCGCGGACCCGGGCGTACGGGGGTCAAGGATTGGGACTATCGATCGTCAAAATCACTTTGCAAAACCTCGGATACCGGTTTGGAGTCGACAATCTACCTGACGGAGTCGCCTTTTATTTTGAATTGCCTTTGACCACCATGATTGACAAATGACGGACCCAGCGGTCCGTTTTCTTTTTTGTCTTTGCGGAAAAAGGCAATTTTCCCTCGGTTTACCGTTCGCCTTATTGAATATGTCCGGCGATTGTGATAAAATCATTTCACTGAAAGACAACAAGGTCGTGGAGGCCGCGAAGTGAAAAAAAACATATCGGTTCCTTCGGGCGAATATATGAAGCGCATTCGCGTCGTCCAATTCATGTTTCTGGACGCGATGTGCATTCTCGTTACTTATGCATTGGTTTTTCTGGCGTTACGCTTCCCCGTCGACACGGGTTTTTCGTATGAGGAAATGGTTCGGGCATGGATGATCCTGCCCGCGGTGATTCTTTTCAAAATCGGGGTTTACTTCTTGATGAAGTTGTACCGGATGGTCCTAGACAATGTCGGATTCGACGAAGTGTTCCGCATCTTCGTGGCCGTGATTTTGACTAACGCGGGCATTGCGGGATTGACCCTCGCCATTCCCAACAAATTTTATTTCATTCCGGAAACGCTTTTGCTGTTCACGGCGGTGCTTGAAGGGCTATTGCTTTCGGTATCCCGCATGTCCAAACGCTTCCTCAAAATCTTGTTGTTCAAGCAAAACGGAACTTCAGGAAAACGGACCCTTCTGATCGGGGCGGGCGCCGGCGGAAAACTGGTTTTTGACGAAATCCGCAACAATCCCGAACTGCATTTCAAACCGATCGCGTTCGTGGACGATGATTCAATGAAAATCGGAAAACTGATGTGCGGCCTCAACATTTATGGTCCCGTTTCCGAAACCCCAAAGCTGATTGACAAGTTCAAAATCGAAGAAGTCATCATATCCATCGCCAATATTGACGGGAAACGATTCCAAGAAATCATCCAAATCATCTCCGAACGTCCCGTAAAGATCAAACGTCTCCCCAAGTTCAAAGATTTGAAAAAAGAAGCTCCGAAAACCTTGTTGGAAGTCAACGTCGTCGACTTGCTTTCACGCGATCCCGTGGAGTTGGACGGGCACGGCGTTACGGAGTTCATTGC
>JAKLGB010000049.1 GCA_022710895.1 Bacillota bacterium | reverse complement strand
GCGACGCCAAGAAAAACCGACTGACCGTCGGCACGAAAGCCCGAATTCTTTACCAGGATGCCTTGGGCCGGCTGCGCATCGCCAAACGCTTTAATGCGATGGTTCGAGCGGGCGAAGTCGGACCGATCATGCTCGGAAGGGACCATCATGATTGCGGAGGAACCGACTCCCCGTTCCGGGAAACCGCCAACATTCGCGACGGATCCAATGTGATGGCCGACATGGCCACTCAGGTCGCTTTGGGCAATGCGTCCCGGGGTATGACCTTGGTCGCTTTGCATAACGGAGGCGGCGTCGGAATCGGAAAAGCGATCAACGGCGGTTTCGGGATGGTATTGGACGGCAGTGAACGCGTGGACGCCATTTTGGAATCAGCGATGACATTCGACGTGATGGCCGGTGTTTCCCGCCGCGCCTGGGCCCGCAACGAACACGCCGTGGAAACCGCCAAAACCTTCAATGACGAACATTTGAACACCACGATTACCTTGCCGCAAGTTGCCGATGAGGATCTGATCCATCGCTTGGTTGCGGAAAAATACCGGAAAGGCGGTTATTGACCGATGGGCAAAATCATCGAATGCGTACCTAATTTCAGCGAGGGGAGAGATTCTGCCCTCATCGAGCGGATTGTCGAACCGCTCAAAAACCGGGCGGGCTTCCGCCTCGTTTCCTATGAACCCGATCAAGATTACAACCGCACGGTCGTTACGCTGTTGGGCGACGGGGAAGCGATGATCCAACCGTTGCTGGAATTCGTCGACCGCGCCCGAATCGCGATCGATCTCAACCATCATTCGGGACAACACCCGCGTATGGGAGCGGTGGACGTCATCCCCTTTATTCCCATCGCCGAAGCCACGGTCGAAGAATGCGTGGCTCTCGCGGAACGTTTGGGGGCGCTCGTTTCCCAAACATTCGACATTCCCGTCTTCCTATATGCGTTAGCCGCAAAGAAACCCGATCGCGTGGCTCTTCCGAATATTCGAAAAGGCGAGTTTGAAGGGATGAAAGACAAAATTCGCGAACCCGAATGGGTTCCGGATTTCGGTCGTCCGGAAATCCATCCCACCTTCGGGACGGTGGCGATCGGATGTCGCATCCCTTTGGTTGCCTACAACATCGATTTGGGAACCACCGACGAGAAAATCGCCGAAAAATTGTCCCGGGTCATCCGTCAGTCCAGCGGAGGATTCCAACATATCCAAGCCGGTCCGGCGTTTCTGGCCGCCCGCGGTCATGTTCAAGTGACGATGAACATCCTCGACTATCGCAAAAATCCCGTGTATCGGATCTGGGAAACGGTTCAGATGGAAGCCAAACGATTCCATGTGGAAGTTCCTTCTTGTGAAATCGTCGGTTTGATGCCCAAAGAGGCCTTGTTGGATTCCCTTAAGTACTATTTCGCCGTGGCGGGTCGGCCGTTTCCGGCTGCGATGCCGATCGAAACGGCCGTCAGCGAAGGAATCCGCTATCTGCATCTTCGCGACTTTGACGCCGCCAAAATCATCGAAAGTCATTTGAAACCGGAGGAAATCCGATGATTGCCGATCTGATCGTCGTCGGAATCGGCGAACTGTTGACTCCTTATCTCCAACCCCCCGTGAAAGGGGCATCGATGGCGGACATCGTCCGCATCCAAAAGGCGTTCGTGGCCGTAAAAAACGGAAAAATCATCGATTTCGGTTCCGGTGATCCTTCCCGATATCGCGGACCGGAAACCCTTTGGTACGATGCCCAAGGAAAAATCATGGTGCCCGGCTTCGTGGATGGACATACCCACTTAGTGTTTGCCGGATCACGGGAACGTGAATTTTCCCAGAAAGTAGCCGGGGTTCCTTACCTGGAGATTCTCCAAAGCGGAGGCGGAATCCACGCCACGGTCGAAGCCACCCGAAAAGCCGGGAAAGTCGAACTGACGGCCGCCGCACTGCGATCCTTGGATCGTTTCGTGGAATTCGGCGTCACCACCTTGGAAGCCAAAAGCGGCTACGGACTGGATATCGAGACCGAAGTCAAAACCTTGGAGGTGATGGCCGAACTTCAAGGCCTTCACCCCGTCGAAATCGTTCCGACATTCATGGGAGCGCACGCGATTCCCAAGGAATACCATTCCGATCGCGGTGGTTACATGGCAAAACTGATGGAAGCGATGAAAATCGTCAAAGCGAGAAATCTGGCGGTGTTCGCCGATGTCTTCTGTGAAGAAGGAGTATTCACCCCCGAAGAAACCGTCGGATTACTCGAAGCCGCCCGGGAAATCGGGTTGATTCCCAAAATCCACGCCGATGAAATCGTCCCGCTCGGCGGCGCGGGAATTGCCGTCACGGTCGAGGCGGCTTCCGCCGACCACCTGATGGCGATCCGCAAGGAAGACATTCCCCGGTTGGCGGAATCGTCAGTGATTGCCAATCTCCTTCCCGGGACATCGTTTTTCCTGAACCATGCCTACGCGGATGCCCGTGCTCTCATCGACCAAGGGGTTGCGGTTGGAGTCGCCAGCGATTACAATCCGGGCTCTTCGCCCTCGGAAAATTTCCAACTGATTCTGCAATTGGCCGCGGGAAAGCTGCGGATGAAACCGGAAGAAGTACTGACGGCGGCGACGTTGAACCCGGCGTTCCAACTCGGCCTTTCGGAGCGGATCGGTTCCATCGGTTTGGGCAAGCAGGCGGACTTCGTTTTATTGGATGCCCCGAATTGGGAATATGTTTTATATCACTATGGTGTCAGCCATACCGACGCCGTTTTCAAAAACGGCGTTCAAGTAGTCGCCAACGGACACCGGATCGGAGGAATTTCATCATGAAATTGATCGAACATCGTTTGAGTGACTTCCTCAGGGAGGTCGCCTCCCCATCTCCAGCCCCCGGCGGCGGGAGTGTCGCCGCGGCGGCGGCCGCGATGGGAGCGGGATTGGTTCGGATGATGGGCCACCTGACGGTCGGGAAAAAGAAGTTTTTGGCTTTGGGCCCCGATGTTCAGGATGCATTCCGCACCGTAACGGAAAAGATGGATGGCATCCAAGCCTGCCTTTTGGATCTGGTGGACGAGGATACCTTGGCATTCAATCGGATCATGGAAGCTTATGCTCTTCCCAAAACGACCGAAGAGGAAATCGCGGTGCGGACCGAAGCCGTCCGCAAAGCGACGATCGGAGCCATTCGCGTGCCTTTGGAAACGGCCTCGTTGGCCTTGGATGTTTTGGTTCATCTGGACATCGTTTTGGAACACGGAAACCGCAACTGTCTTTCAGATCTCGCCGTCGGGGCTTTGATGCTCTACGCCGGGCTGGAAGGGGCGTTGCTTAATGTGGAAACGAATCTTTCGTCCATCGATGATGCCGAACGGGCGGAAGGGTTCCGGAAAAAGTGCGAAGAGTTTCTGGAAACGGGGCGCACTGCCAAGGATCGGATCCTGTCAACGGTACACGCCCGTCTGCGGGGATGAAACGGGGAGGGCATTCCCCGTTTTTTTCTGGATTCTTTTGCGGTTTTGTGATATGATGGAAGCGGGTTAAATTGGATATCGAAAAGGAGAAATACCGATGCAATTTTTCATTGACACTGCCAATTTGGATGAAATCAAAACCGCCAGCACTTGGGGAATCGTGACGGGTGTCACGACCAACCCTTCGCTCATTGCCAAAGAAGGAAAGAAACTGATCGACGTCATTCGGGAAATCGTCCGAATGATCGATGGTCCCATCAGCGCCGAAGTCCAGGAAGGACCGGCGGAAGCCATGGTCGAAGAAGCCTTCGGATTGGCCAAACTCCATCCCAACATCGTCATCAAGATTCCGATGACGATCGAAGGCATCAAAGCCGTCAGCGTCCTGTCCCGTCACGGCATCCCCACCAACGTTACGCTCTGCTTTTCCGTTGCCCAAGCGATGATGGCCGCCAATGCCGGAGCCACTTATGTTTCGCCGTTCCTCGGACGGCTCGACGACGACACCAAAGATCCCGAAGCGGGATACCGGTTGTTGGAAGACATCCGTGTCGCTTATGACAATTACGAGATTCCCACGGAAATCATCGCCGCTTCGATCCGGCATCCCAAACACGTCGAACAATCCGCCTTGGCAGGGGCCGACATCGCCACCATCCCCTACAAAGTTTTCCTGCAGATGATCGAACATCCCCTGACCGCTCGCGGTCTGCAAATCTTCCGCGATGCGGCAAAGTGAACCAAAACCGAGGCCAATGGTGAATTGGCCTTTTTTTGGCGGTAATCGGGAACGATCCCAGCGTCCCTCCGGCGGAAAAGACTTCACAAACCCGTTTTGCCGTGATACAATATTGACACTGCCGATAAGGGCAGGCAAGGAGAATCCCATGAAAGAAATCCTCAAAAAAATCCAAACCATTCTCGAATCCCCCATCGGCGAACAGCCCGATCATCCCTGGAATCCGGATGCGATCGACGCCCAAATGGAAGGGGAGTTCGGGGAACTTTATACCGACTTGTACGTACTCATCCGCAACATCAACGATTACTTCGCCGAAGGCGCCAATCCCAAAGCCCTCGATTTGGTCGATTCTTTCCTTCTCGAATCGATAGTGCTTCTGAAAAAGAATCATGACATCATTCGCGTCGAATCCGGCGATGATTACGTGAAAGCCACCGCCTATACCCCGGACGGAGAATCGGCAGGATACGTCTTCGACAGTGCCGTTCAGGTCAACACCATCCTCGAACTGTATAACCGCACCTTGGGGGAGAACGGAATGCCCCGGATGGAGGCAGGTATCGGCCTCGCCACCTTCCCGGCCAATGATTTGGGCGAAGAAGGGGAATGCGAATGCGAAGAGGGGGCGGAATGTCACTGCGGTGAAGATGGACACGATTGCGGGTGTCACGAAGAATCCGCGCTTTCGGCTTTGGAATTCGCCTACGCCACCGATTTTTCCAATACCGCCATGGAACTGGCTTCGATCGCCAATAGCGCCGATCTCGATCCGATCGTGTTGAACGAATCACTGTACAGTCTGATGTCCGATTCCGAACAACTCAAGGATTTTCTGGCCCAAAACCTCGAAAAAGTCATTTTCGAGGGCGAAAACGTCTCGGTTTTTCACGGAAACATTGTTTCCGACGAAGAATAGATTTTTGAATTTGGATTATACGACACATTTCGGAGAACCCTATGGATCTATTTAAAAAGTGTGAAGATTTCAAACTGGTCGACGATTATAAAGCCCTTGGAATTTATCCCTATTTCCACTCCTTGGAAACCAAACAGGACATCGAAGTACAGATGGAAGGCAAACGTCGGATCATGATCGGATCCAACAACTATCTCGGACTCACCGGCGATCGCCGGGTTATCGATGCCGGCATCAAAGCCCTCGACGAATTCGGTTCCGGAGTTTCGGGATCCCGCTTTTTGAACGGCACCCTCACCACCCATGTCCGGTTGGAAAGCGAATTGGCTCGTTTCTTGAATAAAGAAGCCTGCGTGACCTTCTCCACGGGTTTTCAGAGCAATCTCGGGATCATTTCGGCGATTGCCGGAAAAGACGATCTCGTCTTCTGCGATCGGGAAAATCATGCCAGCATTTATGACGGAATCAAACTTAGTTATGCGACGATGGTTCGTTTCCGCCACAGTGACATGGAAGATTTGGAGCAGAAGCTGAAGGATGCCGATGAAAGCAAAGGCAAACTGATCATCACCGACGGCGTTTTCAGCATGTCCGGCGACATTTGCAAACTTCCGGAAATCGTCACTTTGGCCAAGCGATACGGGGCCCGCGTGATGATTGACGACGCCCACGGTTTCGGGGTTCTCGGCCCCACCGGACGCGGTACCGCCGAATATTTCGGGTTGGAAGACGAAGTCGATATGATCATGGGGACCTTCTCCAAATCCCTCGCCAGCCTTGGCGGTTACTTGGTCGCATCCCGAAAAGTGGTCGAATTCGTTAAACATAAATCCCGGCCCTTCATTTTCTGCGCCGCCATCACTCCCGCCAACGCCGCCTGCGCCCTCGAGGCGCTCCGGATTTTGGAACAGGAACCCGAACGACCCGCGCATCTGCTGGAAATCGCGGCTTATACCCGTAGTCAACTGAAAGCCCGCGGCATCAAGATCCTTGACAATTCCGTGGCCCCGATCATCCCGATTTATACCTATACTGCGCTTCGGACGCTGGTGGCCTGTAAGATTCTTTACGAAAAAGGAGTTTACGTCAATCCGGTTCTCCCCCCGGCGGCCCCCGAAGGGGAATGCTTGATTCGCACCAGCTATACCGCCACTCACACGAAGGCCTTGATGGACGAAGCCGTCGGTCAAATCGCCGAAGTCCTCGGGTCCTTGCCCGAAAACGACGAAGAGTTGCTGGCCTTCCTGCACGGACGCCATGCCTAAGACCGTCATTGTTTCCGGAGCTTCCGGCGGGATCGGATTTGCGATTGCCCGGTTTCTCCAAGATTCCGGTTATCGGGTTTATGGATTATCGCGTTCTTATCCGAAGGAAAAGTACGGGTTCACCCATCTCCTTTGTGACATCACCGACGAATCGCAAGTCCGTTCCTCCCTCAAACAAATCGTCGAAGCCTCCGATTCCATCGACGCTCTGATCAATTGTGCGGGCATGGGCATCAGCGGTGCGGTGGAAAACACCGATCCCGCGCAAATCCGTCAAATGTTCGATGTCAATCTGTTCGGGACTTTCCGTCTGACTCAAGAACTGATTCCTCATCTTCGAAAGCATCCCGGCTCAAAAATCCTGCAGATCGGTTCGGTCGCGGGGTGCCTTCCGATTCCGTTTCAAACGTATTATTCGGCCACTAAATCGGCAATCAATGCTTACACCCAAGGATTACGGATGGAACTCCGTCCGTTTGGTATTCAGGTCGGTGCCATTCTGCCGGGAGACACCAAGACCGGATTCACCGCTCATCGGCAGAAGACCGATTTGGGAACCGAAGGTCCATATGGGGACCGGATCCGGCGCTCCGTCGAACGGATGGAACGCGATGAACAACAAGGAAAAGACCCGCAGACGGTCGCCCGAACCGTCGCCAAGCTTCTGCGAAAAAAAACGGTTCCCGTTTTCACCGCGGTGGGCTTCTCCTATCGGTTGTTTCTGTTCCTGAACCGTATCCTGCCATCCCGATTCGTGACTTGGATACTGTATCAAATGTATGGGAAATAAAAAAAGCGCGGATGCTTCGCAAGAAGTCTCCGCGCCTTTATTCTTCATTCGCTTTTTCGGGTAATCGTGATCCAAACCCCGGACGAATCCTTGGCTCCCACTCCGACGGTGAAGGCCATCGGATTCCAAGCGGATTGATACCAAACGTAATTCGGATAAACCGTATCTCCCAAAACATCGCCGGTTTGGAACAAGTCCGAGTTTTCCGCCAAGGAATAGCGGTCGATGTCCCCGTCTTCATCGGCTTCGATGATTTTGATCAGCTTGTGCACCGCGTCGGTGTTGTTATAATTGAAAATCGTCCAGTAAGCCGAATTTTCATCAAACCCGTTGCCGATGCGTGCGTCCACATGGTAGATGATGACGCCTTCGGTCCAGAACAGATCCCATTTGTCGGCTTCGTATAAACCTTCGGGGGAATAATTGCAGATCAATAAGTATTCATCGAAAATCGTTCCCCGCCATTCCGGAATGACCAAAAGGACTTCTCCGGCTTCCACGTATTTCGGCAACCGGAAGGTTCCGTTTCCGGTGACGACCGTCGGAGTGATCCATCCCAGGAGTAATTTGGAGAACGGATTCATGTCGCCTAGGGTGTTGTCCATCATGTCGAACCCGCCCAATCCCCCGGAATTGTTTTGATCGGAGTCATCGTAATCATAATAATCTTCAAGACCCAAAAGATGTCCGGTTTCATGAATGATCGTCCGCGCATCCAAATCCCCCGAACCGTCGTCGAAGAAGTCCGTTCCCGAGAAAACATAGTAATACGGTTCCATCCCGTCGAATTGATCGTAATAGACGCAAACGTCCATATAAGCCCACCATAAGTCTGAACCGTAATCGAAGGAGACGGGTGCGGTGTAGATGATGTACAAAGCATCCAAATAACCGTCATCGTTGGCATCATACTGGGTATAATCGATGATGGAATTATAGTAATCGAGGACCTCAACGACCAAATCGGACGCCGGATTACCTTCCTCGTAATCCGCTGCGTAATGGGCGGATGAATAGTCGGCGCGGTAAAATCCGTAGATGTCGAAGGAAAGATTTAAGGCGTTCATCGAACTGATCGCAAAATAACTTTTGACGGATTCATAGGGAATACTCTCGGAGGTCCCGTTGAATACCGTTTGGAGATCCGCCAAAGAAACCAGATCGCCGTTCGAGGGATAATCGGAGAAATCGATGGCCAGAACCAAGCCTTTCACATTGCCTTTGGAGGGGATGGAAATCACCTCGTCGGCTTGTTCGTAGGCATCGCCGATGGTTTCGTAGTCTTCGAGGACGAAAGCCTCGTTCGCCGTGGATGTCGTAGTGGTCGTCACCGTGGAAGTCGTGGTTGTCGTTGTCGTCGTGGCGGTCGTGGTCGTTGTCGTCGTGGCGGTCGTGGTCGTTGTCGTCGATGGGGATGTCGTGGTTGTGGTCGTTGTCTCCGTCGTCGTTGACGTGGTTTCATCCTCTGGGGTAGATGTCGTCGATGCGGTCGTTGCGGTCGTGGAGTTTTCCGTCGCAGTGAGCCACGCGCAGCCGATCAGAAACAAAGGTAGAATCGTCAGGAACAGAAATCGAATTTTCTTCATGTGAATACCTGCTTTCTGGAAATTATTATACCATCTTTTCCGGAATACTGATGAAGTTTCCTTGTCTGTTATATAATAATAATGCATACGATTTCTCAGAGAAGGTGGATGAAATGTCCCAACAGACCATGATTTGCGAAAGTGTCAATGCGACCGGGTACGGCGTCGTGGCGGGAAAAGACCGCAAATATTTAGTTTCCGGTTTGCTTCCTGGTGAAGAAGCGGTCATCGAAATCGGTGAAAGCGGCATCGCCGCACTTGTCCGCTTGGTCACGGCTTCTCCCCTTCGCGTCAAGCCGCCTTGTCCGCGATATGCCGATTGCGGTGGATGCCAATTACAACACGCAGACTATTCTTTCCAGTTGGAACTGAAGACCCGCGCCGTCAAAGAAGCGTTTCAAAATCATGGGTTGAATCCGGAACTGGTTCTCTCGTGCATCGGCATGAAAGAACCTTATCACTACCGAAACAAAATCCAGATGGTGATTTCTGAAAAGGGCAAAAAAGTCATGGCGGGTTTTTATGAGGAAAACACCCATAAAATTGTCAATGTCGATGATTGTGTAATCCAAGATTCCATTGCCAATGGCATCATTCGGACCTGCAAGACGTTGTTGGCCAAACACAAGATACCCCCATACGACGAACGCCGAAGAGAAGGCTTGTTACGGCACATCATGATCAAACGAAGCTCGAAAACCGGACAAATTTTGCTCATTCTCGTCACCGCATCGGAAATCTTTCCCGGTCGAAATAACTTTATTTCCGAATTGCGAAGACTCCATCCGGAAATCACCTCCATTGTCCAAAACGTGAACTCCCGCGAGACCTCCGTGGTTTTAGGGGA
>JAKLGB010000048.1 GCA_022710895.1 Bacillota bacterium | reverse complement strand
GGCGATGGAAATCCTCGGAGGCATCCTCAAAAATCTCTTTTTCGTTTTCGTCATCCTGCTTTTATACGTTCCGATCATCATCATTGCCATCCAATCGATCAATACCTCCTCGCAGATCACCGATTATGCCGGATTCACATGGAAGTACTGGATCCAGGTCTTGACTTGGACGATTCCCTCCGCTTCGATCCGCAACAGCATCCTTACCACCTTGGTCGTCGCCGGCATCGCCACCCTCGTATCCACCGTCCTCGGCACCTTCTTCGCCGTCGGGATTCATTCCCTTTCGAAGAAGAAGCGTCAGGGAATGGTGTTGCTCAACCAAGTTCCAATCCTGAATGCCGATATCATCACCGGCTTGTCGATGTGGATGGTCTTCAAATTCATTTCCACGATCATTCCGATTCGTTTCGGATTGGGGACCCTGGTCACGGCCCACGTCTTCTTTTGCATCCCTTATGTCGTTCTGTCCGTACTTCCGAAACTGAACGAACAGGACGACAACCTGTATGACGCCGCGCTCGATCTCGGATGCAAACCGATGATGGGAATCATCAAGGTCATCGTCCCCGCCATCAGCTCCGGCATCCTTTCGGGGATGATGATCGCCTTCACGATGTCCATCGACGACTACCTGATCAGTTTCTTTAACGACGGTTCCGGCGGAATCGGCGGGCAGAACCTTTCCGTTTATGTTTACGGGGCCTCCAACCTCGGAATCGACCGTGCGGTCTATGCATTCAGCACGATCCTGTCTCTGGGGGTCTTCGTCGCCTTGTTGGCCATCTATGTCCGCAGCGCCATCAAAAAGCGTCGTTTGGAACAAGCGGTTCCAAAGCACCAAAAAATATAAATCCCAAAGAGGAGAAATCACTAAGCAAATGAAAAAGTTCGTCGTGTTGTTCTTGGCGGCACTCTTGCCGCTGGCATTGTCGGCCTGCAACCGGCAGGACAAAGTCCTGTACCTGTTAAACTGGGGCGAATACATCAATGAAGACCTGTTTCCCGTGTTTGAAGCGGAAACCGGAATCACCATCAACCTGACGACGGTTGACAGCAACGAAAACATGGAAACGGAACTGCGAACCAGTTCCCATCCGTTCGACATCATGATTCCTTCGGATTATATGATTGAAAAACTCTATGACGAAGGCAAACTGCAAAAGATCGATCTCACCAAACTCCCCCATTACGCCGAAACCAATTTCATGAGCGGAGTCCGCGACATCATGGCGGATCTCTTTTTGGATAACGCCGACGTGACTTCGGCCTTTGAAGTCTGCACGCCGTATTTCTGGGGCTTGTTCGGTCTGATGTACAACACGACCCTCCCCGGCATCGCCGAATATATCGAAACCAACGGTTGGGGCGCTGCGTTCGGTCCGCTCCCGGCAAAACCCGCCGGTTGGGCGAACAATCCCCGGGTCGGGATTTACAGCGTCCCGCGCTTCGCTTATTCCGCCGCGCTGATTTACGCCACGGAAAACGATGTCGCCTATCCGACGATCCCCGACAATGCTTTCAATATCTATAGCGTAGATAATCTCCAAACGGCCCGCCAGATTCTTTCTGCCCGCAACTATTCCAGTTGGGCGACGGATCAGATGAAAAAAGATCTCGACGCCGGTGATTTGGACATCGCTTTTACCTATGTAGGTGACTATTTCGATACGTACCTGTTGAACGCTCAAGCCGCGGAAGCCGTCACCGGAGCCCAAGCCGAAGCCGCCAACACCCACTTGGGGATCTACATTCCCGACAAAACCATCGCATTCGTCGATGCGATGTGCATCCCCGCCGATGCGAAGAACGTCGAGAACGCCCATCTTTTCATCGATTTCTTTCTCCGTCCCGAAAACGCCTATGCCAACTCCGACATCGTCGGATACACCACAACCCTGATTTCCGTTTACAATATGATTCGTGGTGCGGAAGGCGGAGATGTGGTTCGCCAGACGATGGTCGTGAACCATCCGTACAATCCGATGGAAATCACCGATCGGACGATTGTCGGCACCCCCTTGATCGCCTTTAACAGCAACCAAACCTCCAGCATCGTCCAGATGATCTTCGACGTTAAAAACGACTGACTTCCATTTCGTTTTTTCGAAAGTCCCGATTCGTCGGGACTTTTTTTATTTAGGACCGGTTTTTGATGGTTCATCCAGCGTTGAGCCGTGGTATAATGAAGAAAAACGGCGAAAGCGAGGGAACGAAAATGATCATCGTTTATCAAACCAATGAAAACGGCGAATTGTTGATCTTCAAAGACACATTTGAACAACCCGTAATCGAACGGATCGTTCCCCGAAGTTGGACCCACCTGATCGAACCGACGGAAGCCGAAATCCGGAAAGTCAGTGAAGCTACCCGCATCAGCGAAACGATTTTGCGGACCGCTCTCGATGAAGAAGAAACCGCCCACGTCGACAGTGAAGGCGACGTCACCATCATCGTCGTCGACACCCCGATCCTTCAACCCGACACCGATCACTTTCGCGTCAATCATTTCTATACCATCCCCCTGATTCTTTTCTTCAACAAAGATTATTTCGTCACCTCCAGCATCCGTCGGGATTATGTCGTTCCCAGCTTGACCCAAAAAATGATGAAGAATCTGAACACCTCCCACCACTTCAAACTGACCATCCAGTTGCTTTATCGGAACGCCTCGATGTTCGTCCACCTGCTCAAACAATTGGATCGTGAAAGCGAACAGGTTCAGAGCGGTTTGCAGGAATCCTTGCAAAACGAAGAACTGTTCAAACTGATGAACCTCGGAAAGTCCTTGGTGTATCTGTCCACCGGATTGAACGCCGACTTGGTCGTTATGGAACGTCTGCGGAAAATCGAAGAGTTCAAACTGTTTCCCGAAGATGTGGCGTTGTTGGACGATGCGATGATCGAAAACCGCCAAGCCATCGAAATGTGCTCCATTCACCGCGAAATCATCAACGGGACGATGGACGCATATGCTTCGGTCATTTCCAACAATATGAACACGGTGATGAAGACCTTGACGGTCGTTACGATCGCTTTGTCGATTCCGATGATCGTCGCGGGCTTTTTCGGAATGAACTTCATCCTGCCTTTTTCCCAAACCGCCGGGTTCTGGTGGGCGATCGTCATTTCCGCCGTTTTGGCCCTGTTGGTCGGAATCTTCCTGGCTCGTTACACGAATCATCTGAAATTCCGCTGGGGGATGCCGAAGAACCTCTTCGGATTACCAAAAAGGCATCGCCCGGGGAAGAAAAAGAAAAAATAATAGTTTGAAGTCCGAAAGGACGTGAATGCCATGAGTCTGCTCAAAGTGACCCATCTCAAGAAGACGTTTTCGGGAGAAGTGCTGTTCGAAAACGTCTCTTTAGACATCAACGAAGGCGAAAAAGTCGCCTTGATCGGTCAAAACGGCGTCGGAAAAACCACCCTCGTCAAGATGATATTGGGAGAACTCCCCTGCGATGCGGGGGAGATTTCTTTGTCCCGTTCCGCGGCGGTCGGTTATTTGGATCAAAACGTCATCTCCGATCTTTCCCGAACCTTGATCGAGGAAATCTCTTCCGTCTTCCAACCCCTCAAACAGTTGGAAACGCAAATGGCCGAGGTCTCTTCGCGTTTGGCCGAGGATCCCGACGGAGTGTGGCTCCGGCGATATAGTCTGTTGGAAGACGAGTTTTCGCATCGGGGCGGATATGAGTATCCCTATTTGATCGACACCATTCTCACTCGCTTCGGATTCCTCAAAAACGACTACGATCGCGTGATATCGAGCTTTTCCGGTGGTGAACGCACCCGCGCGGCCTTTGCCAAATTATTATTGCAGAAGCCGGAACTGCTGATTCTCGACGAACCGACCAACCATATGGATATCGACATCATCGAATGGCTGGAAGACTACTTGAAAAAATACCAGGGAGCGGTCCTCGTCATCACGCATGACAAGTATTTCATCAACCGGGTGGCGGCCAAGATTTACGAAATCGATCAAAAAACCGTCTCGCTCTATTGGGGAAATTATGATGCCTACGAGACCGAAAAGGTTCGCAGGTTCGAACTCCTGGTCAAAACCTATAATCGGCAAACGAAAGAAATCGCTCACTTGCAAAGCTTCGTCGATCGGTTCCGCTACAAGGCGACCAAAGCCAAATCCGCCCAGGATCGCATCAAGAAAATCGCCCGCATCGCCAAGATCGATCGTCCAACGACCGGTCACGACAACGTCCGTTTCTCGTTCCGTTCGAAACGTCCGACCGAAGCCGTCATCCTTGAGGCCGTCGATCTGGCGGTCGGATACGACCGTCCGTTGCAAGAACACATCGGTTTTTCGATGCGCGGGTTTGAAAAAATCGGCATCATCGGTCCCAACGGCATCGGAAAAACGACTTTCATCAAAACCGTGATGGGGACCCTCAAACCGTATTCCGGAAAAATCGTCTTCCGGAAACCGCAAAAAATCGGCTATTTTGATCAAAACCTCGCCGGACTCAATGGAGAGTTGACGGTGCTCGCCACGATTCACGACCGCTATCCGCAGATGACCGTCGGCGAAGTGCGTAGTTTGCTTGCCCGGTTCCTGTTCGTCGACGACGATGTGTCGAAATTCGTGAAGGTTCTCTCCGGAGGCGAGAAAGTCCGCCTCGCCATCTGTCTATTGATGATGGAAGAACCCGAATTGTTGATTTTGGATGAACCGACCAATCATCTTGATTTGGAAACCAAAGACATCGTCGAGGATGTTTTCGACAGTTATGAAGGTCCGATCCTCTTCATCTCCCACGACCGGTATTTCATCAACCGCGTCGCCACCAAAATCATTCATATGGACAAGGAGGGTTCGATCGTTTTCGATGGTGATTACGATGCGTTCAAAGCATTCCTTGCGACCCGCGAGGATGCACGATCGGGGAAACCCGCGCGTCCGAAAACACCGAATATCACCGCGGAAATTCGCCGTGCGGAACAAGCCATCGACTCCCTGCACGGAAAGATCAAAGCCCTGCAGGATTCGCTCTTCGAAGAACGTGTCTATGGGGACCGAGGCGAATACGACCGGGTCAGTGCCGAAATCTCGCGACTGGAGGATGAGGTCGATTCGCTGTTTGCCAAAATCGCTCAACTCGGGGGCGATTGATTCGATTTTTATGTTCTTTTAAAATATAGTATGCTAAAATAGAACTAGATATCAGGCGGAAGGAGGGCGAAATGATGAATCCATTGATGGTGATCACGGATCTTTTGGTCGATATTCCGCCCAAAATCGCCGTGAGAGAGATTGTCCGTGGACTCTGTATTCGCGACGGCTTGATATTGCTAATGTTTTCCCAAAGAGATCAAATGTACGGGACTCCCGGGGGTGGAATCATCCTCAATGAGTCCAAATTGGATACTCTGCACCGCGAACTCCTCGAAGAAGTAGGGGCCAAGCAGATCAAAGTGATCGAGCACCTTGGTTTCACCGAAGAAATTCGAGAATCGCGCTCCACGTTCGGCAAGGTGGTCAAATTGATCACCGACTATTATCACGTGGATGTCCTGCAGTTCATTTCTTCCGCGCTCGAAGAGCACGAAGAAGAGATGGGTCTGATTCCGATGTGGGTGTCGATCGACGAAGCCATCCGTCAAAACTCGACGGTTTTGCAAGGCCTCGGCGAACACAAAATCATGTTTTACGATACCCAAACCGAAATGCTGAAGTATATCAAAAGTAGATTTGGGCTCTGAGGTCCGAATCTATTTTTTTTACGAAAAGGGGTGTTTTTACATGATCGATTCCATTAAAACCAATTTGAAGGCCGTCCTTGAAACGGCCTTGAGAACCGCTAACGACCTTTCAGAGGTCAACGTCGTGGTTGAAGAACCCAAACGGGCCAATCAGGGCGATTTGTCGATTCCCGTCTTCATGATTGCCAAAACGATCGGGAAACCGCTGCCGGAGACGGCAGCCCATCTTCAGGAGCTGATCCGGTCTTCGGATCTCGCCCCGTTGTTTTCTTCCGTCGCGCCCCTCGGAGGGTTTTTGAACCTTTCGCTGGATAAGGCCGCCGTCGCTCAAGGGGTTTTTCGCGATTTCGAAGCCGCCTTGTCTGAAGCCAAGGCCGGCGAAGGGAACGGATTCGGCTCCCTATCCATCGGGGCCGGGCAGACCGTCGTGATCGATTATTCTTCGCCCAACATCGCCAAGCCGTTTTCCGTCGGGCATCTTCGCTCGACGATCATCGGTCAGGCAATCGGCAATTTGCTCGCCAAATGCGGGTTCCGCGTCGTCCGCATCAACCATTTGGGCGACTGGGGCACCCAGTTCGGAAAGATCATCTATGCCTACAAGCATTTCGGTGACGAGGAGAAAGTACGGCAAAATCCGATCAACGAATTGGTAAAACTGTATGTCGAATTCCATGAGATGGCCAAAGAAAATCCCGCCATGGAAGACGAAGCCCGCCGCATTTTCAACGAGTTGGAACAGGGCAATCCCGAATACCTGCGGCTGTGGTCGTGGTTCCGCGAGGTGTCCCTCGAAGACTACATGAAGGTCTATGAACTCCTCGACGTCCGTTTCGATTCCTATAACGGAGAGGCCTTCTACAACGACAAAATGCAACCCGTCATCGACCAACTCGCCACCCAAGGTCTCCTCAAAGAAGATCAGGGGGCGATGATCGTCGATCTCGGAGAAGACCTTCCGCCGGCTCTCATCCAAAAATCCGACGGATCAACGCTTTATATCACCCGCGATTTGGCGGCATTGTTTTTCCGCAAGCGGGAATATCATTTCGACAAAGCCCTTTATGTCGTCGGCAACGAACAAAAACTGCATTTCGAGCAATTGAAAGCCGTCGTTCGCAAGATGGGTTTCCCCTTCTGGAAAGACATCGAACACGTCAACTTCGGCCTCGTCCTTCAAGACGGAAAAAAGATGTCGACGCGAAAAGGCAAGGTCGTTCGCTTGGCGGATGTCCTGAACGAAGCCATCGAATTGTCGCGCCAAACGATTGAAGACAAGAACCCCGATTTGGAGGGAAAAGCCGAGATTGCGCGCAAAATCGGCGTTTCCGCCGTCATATTCAACGATTTGAAGAATTATCGTGCCAACGACTTCGAATTCAACCTTGAAGAAATGGTCAAGTTCGAAGGTCAAACGGGTCCGTATCTGCAATACACTTCGGTCCGGATCACCTCGATTCTGAACGCCGACGATTTCCATTATGACGGAAATGTCGACTATTCCCTTTTGTCTCAGGAGGTATTCTTCGACATCATCAAAGCCGCCGGCGACTATGGCAAAACCATCGAACGCGCCGCTTTGGAAGCCTCCCCCTCCATTCTGGCGAAATATCTGCTTAACATCGCCAGCCTTTTCAACAGTTTCTACGGACGCGAACGGATCGCCGTCGAAGACCTTCGCGAGCGTCGCACCAAAGAACACCTGATTTATCTCGTTCGCGAAATCCTCGATGACGGTATGCGTCTTCTGGGGATGAAGACGATCGAACGCATGTAACCACTCCAAGATCCATATCTTGCGATCGGAGGTGATCGATATGGATGCTACAAACACGCAACCCCTCACGCCGAAACCGAAGAAAAAGCCGGTCGGCCCCATGATTTTCAAATATATGGGTCGTCACGGCTTCCTCTTGATTCCGGTATTCCTCTTTTTGATCCTAATCACCTATTTGCGGACCCTGATTCCGCTTTTCACACAACACATCGTCGACTTTGTCCTCCGGTACAGCGATCAAGGCTCACGCCTTCCCGTCTTTTTATTCCGACTGGTGGACGCCGGGGACCCGAAAACCCAATTGTTGCTGGCGGCAGCTCTGATGGTCGGTGTGGACATCGTCCGCGCCCTTGCTATCATCGCCCGCCGGATGACCTCCGCAGTTTTCGCGGAACGTGTCACATTTGACCTCCGGAACCATCTCTACCGGAAACTGCAAAACCTGGGTTATTCGTTCCACACCCATTCCGAAACGGGGGATTTGATCCAACGTTGTACGTCGGATGTGGGAACTTATCAAAACTTCATCAAAGACCAAATCGTCGAGGTGGCCCGTTTGACCCTCCTCGTCGTCATTTCCATCTGGCAGATGTCCAAACTCAACGGCAACCTGATGCTGATTTCCCTCGCTTCCGCCCCCGTTTTGTTGGTGATTGCGTCCATCTATTCGCTTCAGGTGGAAAAACAATTCAAAATCATCGAAGACAACGAATCGAAGATGACGACCGCCGTTCAGGAAAACGTCAGCGGTTCCCGTGTTGTCAAAGCGTTCGCCAACGAACGTCATGAAGTCGAAAAGTTCGAAGTCCTCAACCGCAAATTCACGGACTCGGACATCAAATTGACCCGGAAAATGGCCCGCTTCTGGTCCGGGACGGACATCATCTGTTTTGTGCAGTTATGCGTCGTCTCTTCCATCGGGCTCGTGATGGCCGCCCGCGGAGAAATCACCTTGGGTGTATTCACCGCTTTTGTGGCGTATTCCGGAAACATCATTTGGCCGATGCGTCAGCTCGGCCGCCTTGTCGGCGACTTCTCCAAAGCCGGCGTCGCCATCACCCGTTTGGACGATATCCTTTCGCAAAAAGACGAATACGCCGGAGAGGGCGGCTCCCTTACTCCCGAGTTCACGGGGGAGATCGAATTCGACCATGTCGCCTTCCAGTTTCCCGATTCCCTCACGCATCAGCTCGAAGACATCGACTTCCGCATCCGCCGCGGCGAAACCGTCGCCATCATCGGCCGGACCGGTTCCGGGAAATCGACGTTGATGCGCCTCTTGGTCCGGCTTCTTGATCCGATTTCCGGGAGCATTCGGTTTGATGGGGTCGACAGCCGACAAATTGAAAAACACCACTTGCGAAACAATGTCGGCATCATTCTGCAAGAACCGTTCCTGTTCTCGAAAACGGTCGAAGAAAACATCAAGATCGCCGATCGGAACAATTCCTCCGATCGGGTCCAGGAAGTGGCGAAAATCGCGCGGATCCACGAAGACATCGTCGGATTCGAAAAAGGTTATGCCACGCTGGTTGGTGAACGCGGTGTCACCCTTTCCGGGGGACAGAAACAACGGGTCGCCATCGCGCGCATGCTTTTGAAACCCAAACCCATCCTCATTTTCGACGACAGCCTTTCCGCCGTCGACACCGAGACCGACCTGCAGATCCGCTCCGCCTTGAAACAGGAGTGGAAGCAATCGACGGTCTTCATCATCACGCACCGAATCACGACGGCGAAAGAGGCCGATCGGATTTTCGTGTTGGAAAAAGGACGGATCGCCGAGACCGGGTCCCATGACGAACTGCTGGCCCAGGGCGGTATTTACAAACAGATCTGGGATATCCAATCGCAACTGGACTTCCAACTTGAAGGAGGTGAGTCCGATGCCCGATAACGAAGAATTGTTTGAAGAAGAGGATTTTTCGAAAAAGAAGCTCGACTTCAACGTCTGGAAAAAAATCATCGCGTTCATGAAACCGCTAAAAAAGGAAGTGATCATCGCCGTCACTTCGATGGCTTTCCTTGCGGCCACGGACGCCATCTACCCCCTATTCTCTAAATATGCGATCGATCAAATCCTGCGTCCCGATGCGAACAATGTTCTTCACCCCGAACTCGGCAACCTCAAATGGTTCATCTTGATGTATGTGGGATTCATCCTGGCCGGATTGGCTTTGGTTTATCTTTTCATCCTGTTTGCCGGAAAGGTTCAGGCCGAACTGGCCTATCAGATTCGCAAAAAGGCCTTCTTGCATCTCCAGGAGTTGCCCTTCTCGTATTACGATCGGACCCGAACGGGCTGGATCATGGCTCGGATGACCGCCGACACCCGCAACCTTTCCGACATCCTCTCTTGGGGGATCATCGACGTCACGTGGGGTTTGTTCATGATGCTCATCCTCACGGCGGTCATGTTCGTCATCAACTGGAAACTGGCGCTGATCGCCATCGCGGTCGTTCCGATATTGTCCCTCATCTCCAAATG
>JAKLGB010000047.1 GCA_022710895.1 Bacillota bacterium | reverse complement strand
CTGTTGGAATACGTGGTCGATTACGACACGATTCCGTTTCGGAATCTGATCGACGTTTTCGATCACGCCGAAAACCTTGTCAAAGATCGCTTCGTATTCAAACCGATCAGTTTCTTTATCGAAAACACCGCCGACCTTTATCAGGCCGACATGGCCTTGCTACGGGAAGACGTCAAGGCGGCCATCTTCCATCCCGCCCGTCCGATCTATTCCAAGGAAACGATGTCGAGTCCGACCCGCTATGGGGTCCAAGCCGATGTCAAGCAATCGCTCGTGGCCAGCGGAGCGGTGATCGAAGGAACCGTCCTTCGCTCGGTCATCGGTCGAAAGGCCGTCATCCGGAAAGGCGCTCGGGTCGTCGACTCGGTGCTGATGAACCAATGCATCGTCGAAGAAGGAGCGCAAATCCGCCACGCCATTTTGGATAAAGAGTCCCGCGTCCTGAAGAATGCGGTCGTCAACGGTTCTCCCGAAGATTTGTTTGTGACGGAAAAGAAGCAGATCGTCGCCAATGACGAAGACTTGACGGTCGTCCAGATGGCGGTGGAATGCCAGCCGTTCGTGAAAACCGGCGGATTGGCCGATGTCGTCGGAGCGCTGGCGGAGCATTATGCGCGTTTGGGCGTCGAGTCGCGGGTCATTTTGCCGCTATATCCTTCCGTCAAGCAAAAGTATCAGTATTTGCTGGAGATGAGGGCGGATGCGGTCATCGATTTCAACCAAAAAAAATACAAGGTCACTTATTACACCTATAGCAACGAAAATGTCCTCTACGGGTTCGTCGAATCCTACGATTTCTTCGACCGTCCTCAAATTTACGGATATGCGGACGACGGGGACCGTTTTGCTTTTTTCTCCAAAGCCTGCCTGACGTTTCTGGAATTGCTTCCGGACATTCCCGAGATTGTCCATTTGCACGATTGGCACTGCGGATTGATCCCGACGATGATGAAAGAAGAACCGAGGCTGGCGGAGGTACGGACGGTGCTGACGATCCATAACCTCGAATATCAAGGCGTGTTCGACGCCGGTTTGCTCTCCCGGGCGGGAATCCGCACCATCGTTCCCGGCGGTCCGCAAATCAATTTTATGGAAATCGGATTGAACGCCGCCACCAAGATCACGACGGTATCTCCGACGTACCGAGAAGAACTGAAATACGAGTATTACGCCAAAAATTTCGTCAATCTCCTGATCCGCCGCGATCATGATTTCTACGGGATTCTCAACGGCCTTGGTGAAGAATTCGATCCCCGGAAAGACGTCGCCATTGCCAAAAAATATGACCGGGAATCCGTCGAAACGGCCAAACCGAAAAATAAAGAAGATCTGCAAAAACGGATGGGGCTTTGGGTGGGAGAGGACTTTTTCGTGATGGGGATGGTCACACGCATCGTCGAACAAAAAGGCTTTGATATCCTCTTCTATGCAATGGAGCAGTTGCTCGTCGATCCGCGGGTCCAATTCGTGCTTCTGGGGGTTGGGGAAGATCGCTATGTCGAAGGGCTGCGCCAAATGGAAGCCCGATATCCCGGTCGCGTGAAGATGAACATCGGATATGACGCCACCCTTCCCAATTACATCTACGCCGGAGCGGATGCCTTCCTGATGCCTTCCCGTTATGAACCCTGCGGAACCGGACAGATGATCGCTATGCGGTACGGAACGATTCCGATCGTCCGGCAGACGGGCGGACTCAACGACACGGTCCAAAGTTATGATCCTTCCACGGGACAGGGCAACGGCTTCAAGTTTTACAACTTCGATTCCCGGGATTTCGCCTTTCAAATGGAAAACGCCTTACGGCTTTTCCGTCAGGATCGGCGTGCTTGGAACCGCCTGATCGACAATGCCATGGCCGGTCAGTTCTCATTCGAGACGTCTGCCAAGGAATACGTCGAGCTCTTCCGATCGATGTTGTGAGTCCGCTCGGAAACCGATTTCACAACGAAGCTTCCCCGGAAACGGGGAAATCCATGCTATAATCCTTAACGATGGGGTGTATCGATATGAACAACGGCATTTTCACGAACCAGGAAACCTTCCTCGCCCATTTTCGCGATCGGATGCGGACGACCTACTTGGTCGAACCCGAACAGTCCAGTCTCCGCCAACGCTACAACATTCTGGGAATGTTGGTCAAAGAAGCGATGTCCGCGGATTGGATGGAAACCAACCGGCGGCTCGAAGCGGGAAAGCAAAAAGAAGTTTACTATTTTTCCATGGAGTTTTTGATGGGACGGTTGATCACCAACAACCTGATCAGTCTCGGTTTCCGCGAAGTGGCGAAAGCCGGTTTCGCGGCGATGGGCTTTGATCTGGACGAAGCCGAAAACCACGAACCCGATCCCGGCTTGGGCAACGGCGGTCTCGGACGATTGGCGGCTTGTTATCTGGATTCGATGGCTTCGCTCGGCATTCCCGGGTTCGGTCATTGCATCCGCTACCGGTATGGGCTGTTCCGGCAACGGATCAAGAACGGATATCAGGAAGAGCGTCCCGACAATTGGCTTTCCGACGGATACGTCTGGGAAATTCGCAAAGAGGAAGAAGCGGAAGAAGTTCCGTTTTTCGGCTATGTCGAATGGGTCAACGGGGGGATGGTCTACCGTCCGAGCGGATATGTCCGCGCCGTCCCGTATGACGTTCCCGTGGTCGGGGACGGCAACGGATTTGTGACGTCGTTGCGGTTGTGGAATGCCGAGGCGAGCAAACGGTATCCCAAGAACCGATCGGCTTTCGAATATGAATTCGAACTGCAAAAGATCTCCGGATTCCTCTATCCCGATGACACCACGGAAGATGGCAAACGGCTTCGGCTGATGCAACAGTACTTTTTCAGTTGCGCCGGAGTCAAGAGCGTTTGCCGGAAGCATAAAGCCAAGTATGGCACCCTGAAGAATTTGGCGGAAAAGGCCGTCTTCCACATCAACGACACCCACCCCACGCTCATCATCCCGGAATTGATGCGGTTATTGATGGACGACGAAGGGTACGGATGGGATGAAGCTTGGGAGATCGTTTCCCACTGCTGCGCCTACACGAACCACACGATTTTGGCCGAAGCTTTGGAAAAATGGCCGATCTACATCATCCAACCCGTTCTGCCCCGGATCTTCCAAATCATCGAGGAAATCAATCGTCGCTTTTGCAACGGGATGTTGGAAAAAAACGCCTACCAGGATATCGATCGGATCAATCGGCTGGCCATCATTTCGGGCGGCGTGGTTCGAATGGCCAACTTGTGCGTGATTACCTGTTTTTCCGTCAATGGCGTGGCGAAACTGCATACCGAAATTCTGAAAACGATCGAAATGCGCGAGTTCTACGAAGTGTTTCCCGCCAAATTCCGCAATGTCACCAACGGCATCACCCATCGTCGATGGTTGATTCACTCCAATCCCGAATTGACGGGGCTGCTAGACGAAACCATTGGGATGGCCTGGCATCGTAACCCCGCCCGACTCCGGGACTTTTTGGCTTTTCAAAACGATCCGCAAGTCCAGGCGCGGATTTCCCGCATGAAGCGGATCCGCAAGGCCGATTTGGCCGACCGCATTCTGCGGGAACAGAATCTGTCGATCTCTCCCGACTCCATCTTCGATATCCAAGTCAAACGCCTTCATGAATACAAACGCCAGCTTTTGAACGCTTTGCACATCATGGACGTCTACGAACGCCTGAAAACCGACCCGGCGTTCCGAGCTTCCTATGCGCCCCATACGTTCATTTTCGGGGCCAAAGCGGCGGCGGCGTATCATTTTGCCAAAAAAGTCATCAAACTGATCAATACGATCGCCGACAAGATCAACGGCGATCCCGAAGTCGAAGGCTTGCTGAAAGTGGTCTTCGTGGAAAATTACAACGTCAGTTATGCGGAGAAAATCATGCCGGCGGCCGATGTGTCCGAGCAGATTTCCACGGCTTCGAAAGAAGCTTCGGGCACCGGGAACATGAAGTTCATGATGAACGGGGCGATCACGCTCGGAACCGAAGACGGTGCCAACGTGGAAATCCATGAACTCGTCGGGGATGAAAACATCTTCATCTTCGGGATGGATTCCGCCGAAGTCACCCGCTTGACGGCCGAACGCTCCTATCGACCGAAAACCCTCTATGATGCGGATCCGAATTTGCGTCGAGTCATCGATCGACTGATCGACGGCAGTTATTTTACCGTCGACGCCAACGAATTTCGGGAAATTTACGATCGTTTGCTTTATGATGATCACTATTTCATTTTGAAGGATTACGCCGCGTATCAGGCCGCCCACGAGAGGGTCAACGCCGCTTACAAAAATCAAACGGAATGGCTGCGGATGTCGATTGTGAATATCGCCCAAAGCGGCGGGTTTTCGAGCGATCGTTCGGTTTCCGAGTATGCGGAAACCATTTGGAACGTCGAATCGCTGGATCCCCGTTCCTAAGGAAAGCGGGGAACGGAAGATGAAGGAGATGCGATGGATCGATCTGTCTCGGGAACTTTCGGACGGGATGCCCGTTTATCCCGGAGATCCCGGGGTGCGGATGGAAACTTTGCGTACCGTGGCGCGCGATCAATATCATATGGAATCCCTATCCGCCTGCATGCATGCGGGAACCCATTTGGATGCCCCGAAACATTTTTTGGAAACGGGCGGAGACGTCACGACGATTCCCTTGGAAATCACCGCGGGTCCCGCCAATTTCCTTTCGGTTCTCCCTCAAGGCGGAATCCTCCGAACCGCCGACCTCCGGTCCGCTTTTGCCACCCTGAAGGATAAACATCCGCGGTTGATCCTGTCTGTCGGTTGGGACAAGCACTGGGGAATGCCGGAATATTTCACCGACTATCCCGGGTTTGAACCCGACTTCGGAGCGTTTTTGACCGAAAACGGGATCGTGCTTTTCGGTTGGGATGCCCCTTCGGTCAAATACGGATCTTCCGATCAGCGTGCCGCCCACCGCGACCTTTTGGGTCGAAAAATCGTCATTCTCGAAGGGTTGGTCGGACTAAATCGTCTTCCCGATTCGTTTTTTCTGGTGGCGATGCCATTAAAACTGCGCGGAGGCGACGGATCCCTCGTCCGGGCCGCGGCCGGAGTGGTGGAAACCGCGACCGGCCACGGGAAATCCATTTGACAATCTGCGTGCGAAAGCATATAATAGGTATGAAAATAACCAACTTCGGGGCGGGGTGCGATTCCCCACCGGCGGTATAGTCCGCGAGCGCAAGCATGATCGGGTGTGATTCCCGAACCGACAGTACAGTCTGGATGGAAGAAGTGGATCGTCTTTTGACGAAGACCTCTTTACGCCGCCCCGACCGAGGCGGTTTTTTCATGGGAGGAACCATCTATGAAGTCATGTCGAAAAACCAACCCGATCCGCTGGATCGCCCAAGTCGCCATTTTGAGCGCGGCGGCCGCCGTCATCATGTTTTTGGAATTTCCAATTCCCTTTTTGGGACCGTTTTTCCTGAAATTCGATTTTTCCGAAATCCCCGTGTTGATCGGAGCGTTCGCACTCGGCCCGTTGGCGGGAATGGCGATCGAAGCGTTGAAAGTCGTTTTGAATCTACTTCTGGATGGCAGTTGGTCCTTTGGTATCGGCGAATTGGCCAACTTCCTGATCGGCGTGGCTTTCGTGTTTCCCGCCAGTCTGATCTATTCGCTCCGCAAAACCAAGAAGAACGCTCTGCTCGGATTGGCGGTCGGCGTGGTGACCATGGCGACGGCGGGCGCGTTGCTCAATTTGTTTTTGTTGCTGCCGGTATTCGCCGCCGCGTATGGAACGACCGCGGAAGCCATCATTCTTTCCTATTCCGAAGCCATTCCGTATATCGTCGACCTTCCGACCGGGATCCTTTTGGGCATCGTTCCGTTCAATCTGTTCAAAGGGATTGTCATTTCGATATTAGTCATGCTATTATATAAACGCGTTTCGCCCCTGATCAAGGGTCGCGACGAGGAAGAATGCGACGTCGAATCCAAAGAATAAGGCGATTATGATGAAAAGAATGCTGATGGTCTTGGTCGGTTTGGCCTTGATCCCGCTTTGGGGGTGCGATCTCTCCACCACCCCGACGACAACGGGAACGACCACGACCAACACCTACGATTATTCGGACTTCGGGCAGGATCACATCCTTGATTCCGATACGCAGTTGCTGATGCCCGAAGTCACCTATTATGTCTACTATTATGGCATCAACTGCACCCATTGTCGGGAAATCAAATCCCGGGTGCTCGGCATCGCCGCCGCCTTGACGCAAGACACCCTCTACTTCGTGACCGTCGCGTCCACCGCGGACATCGGTCCCGGTGCGGGAGTCACCAAAACCCCCACCCTGCTCAAAATCGTCAACGGGGCGGTCGTCGGGCATTATGAAGGGGAGTCGGAAATCATGCCGATTCTGGAAGGGCTCCATTGACGGAAATTTTGCCGCAAGATTCGAAGTTCTTCGGGGGACCGAAGGACTTCTTTTTATTAAGTTTATTCCGATTCCGCAAAAGTCGCTTTTTTGTTATTGCTTGTTTCAAAATTACGGGATTGATGATAGAATAATACAGTAATTCGACGATGAAGAGAGCGTGATTTCATGAATACGATCAAAATCGACAAATACTTCAAAGGGATGGTGGCGCATCGCGGGTTGAGCGGCATCGAAACCGAAAACACCATCCATGCGTTCATCGCCGCCGCGAACCGGAGTTATTTCGGGATCGAATGCGACGTCTACCCCTCCAAAGACGGAAAAATCATCATCACCCATGACGACACCCTGTTGCGTCTGGGGATGCTGAACCTATACATTCCCAGTTTCCGCTACGAAGAGATCCGCAAGTTTTCCTTGCTCGACCGCAAGACCGGGAATCTTTCCGATCACTTGTGCATCCCCCTTTTGTCCGATTACCTGCAAATCTGCAAAACCTATCGGAAACACGCGATCATCGAATTGAAGGATTGTTTGACCAACGAACACATCGATCAGATCGTCAGCGAAGTCCTCGCCGCCGGGTTGGACAACACAGAATTCAGCCTCATCTCCTTCAACGACAAGTATTTGGTTTATCTGCGGAAGAATTATCCCGAGATCGATCTGTATTTTCTGGTCGGATCGGTGACGGATAAAGTTCTGGATTTTTGTGAAAAACACAAATTCCATCTTGATGCTTATCACGAGGCCGTCGATGAAGCGATGATCAAACGTCTCCATTTGATTGGTTTGAAAGTCAACGTCTGGACGGTGGATGACAAAGACACCGCCGAAAAGCTCATAAAAATGGGCGTGGACTTCATCACGTCCAACATTTTGGAGTAATATGGGAAAAATCCTGGTGATCGGATCCGCCAACGTCGACCTGATCGGTGTGGGCAACCAAAAACTGATTCCGCACGACTCCAACATCGGCCGCATCGATCTGATGGTCGGAGGCGTGGGAAAAAACATCGCCGAGAATCTGAAGTTGCTGCAAAGCGACGTCGGGTTTTTGACGTTTTTGGGGAATGACGCTTTTGCAAAAATCGTCACGGATCATTTGGATCGTTTGGGATTGGATTACGGCCGCTCGCTGTGGCTGGACCGCCCATCGGGCAAATACTTGGCCATCCATGAGCCGAACGGTTCGTTGGATTCCGCCGTCAACGACACCGCCCTGATGGACGAAATTCCTCTTAGCGAAATGGAACAGAGGGCGGACTACATCGCGGAATTCGACACGTTGGTGTTGGACACCAATTTGCCGGTTTCGCTGTTGGATTGGCTTTTTTACCGTTTTTCCGACAAACAGATCGTCGTCGACGGCGTCTGCCGAGCCAAGGTCCTCCGGATCTTGCCTCATCTGGGAAACATCTCTTTGTTGAAAGTCAATCGGCAGGAATTGGAAGCTCTGCTCGGCAAACCGGTGGACGACATCATCCTTTCCGTTCGCGACCTGGTCGCCAAAGGAATGAAGCAGATCATCGTGACCAACGGAACCGAACCCATCACCTACAATATCGATCGGCGGATTTATCAGACTGCCATCTTCGAAGCCAAAATCGTCCGTTCTTCCGTGGGATGCGGCGATGCGTTCCTTGCGGCCACCGTCTATGGTCTCTCCCGTGGGTTCAATATGCACGAATCCGTCAATTTGGGCAAAAAAGCCGCGGCTTTGACCATGGAAGTCTATACTCCGGTCAATCCGGCCATTCAAACCGAACTCATCCATGAGTGAAAGGAGTGTCCGTGCATGAAAAACCCGATGATCGACTTGATTATGGACCGTCGGAGCATCCGCGCTTTCACCTCTCAGGCGGTCGAAGAGGAAAAACTGCATTGGATCGTGGAATGCGGGCAATACGCGCCGACGTCCCGAAACAAACAAAACTGGCATTTCACGGTGATCACCCGTCCCGAAATGATTGCGGAAATCAATCGATTGACCTTGGAAGGAATGGATCGTCTGGGGTTGAAGAAAGAGCCGGACTTCCATGTGTTTTACCACGCTCCCGCCGTTGTCATCCTGAGTTCCGCCCTCGAAGGGTTTTCGGAGTTGAACTGCGGCTGTGCGATGGAAAACATGGCGATTGCCGCGAAAGCCCTGGGACTTGACACCTGTATTGTCGGACAAACCCGCTTCATGTATCATCAAGCCAATGCCGTGGACATCAATCGGATGCTGAAGATTCCCGAAGGATTCGAACATGACGCCGCCCTTTGCATCGGCTATCGGGACGGGGAAAACCCCGAGCCCAAACCGCGTCGCGAAGGCGCCATCGATTTCATTCGCTAGTTTTTTGATCCTTTTGATCCGTCAAAAGGATTTTTTCAAACCGTTGTTCAGGAGGTTTTGAATCATGTGGTACGACGAATACCGGAAATGGGTCAACCATTCCGCTTTGGAGCCTTCGCTCCGTCAAGATTTGTACGGAAAACCCGACTCCGAACTCGAGGATATGTTTTTCGCTTCGCTCGGATTCGGAACCGGAGGGATGCGCGGCATCCTCGGGGCGGGGACGAATCGAATGAATATCTATACGGTGCGCAAGGCCAATGACGGCCTTGCCCGTTATCTCATCGGACGGTTCGGAGCGACCCGGGTCAAAAACCAAGGCGTCTGCATCGCCCACGACAACCGGCGGATGTCCCGCGAATTCGCCGTCGAATCCGCCCGCGTCCTCGGGCATTACGGAATTCCCGCCTATTTGTTCGACAGTCTCCGTCCGACGCCCGAGTTGTCGTTTGCCGTCCGCCATCTGGGCTGCCTTTCCGGCATCGTGATCACCGCCAGTCACAACCCCCCCAATTACAACGGGTACAAAATCTATGACGAACACGGGTGCCAGTACACCCCCGATTTTGCGGAGGAAATCGTCCGCCGCGTCGAAGAAACCGAAGATTTGTTTGCCGTTCGGGTCGGCGATTATCAGGAATTGGTGGAAGCCGGGCTGATTCGTTTGATCGGGAAAGAAGTCGACGATGCCTATCTGGAAGTCGTTCGCTCCGTGCAAATCCATCCGGAGTTACCCAAACCCTTGAAAATCGTCTTCACTCCCCTGCATGGAACTTCCGCGGAACTGGGCTTACGCCTGCTTTCGGAAACCGGGTACGATGTGTTTCCCGTCGTCGAGCAATTGATCCACGATCCCTGCTTTTCGACCGTCAAATCCCCGAATCCCGAAAATCAGGAAGCCTTCAAGATGGCGGTGGAATTGGGAAATCGGGTCGGAGCCGATTTGTTGGTGGCGACCGATCCCGACGCCGACCGCTTGGGAATCGCCGTCCGGAAAGGATCCGGTTACGTTTTTTTGACCGGGAACCAGACCGGGTCGGTGATGTTGAAATATCTGCTGGAAGAAAAGAAGAAAAACGGATCGCTTCCGAAAAAAGGGGTCGTATTCAATACGATCGTCACTTCGGATTTGGGGGCGAAGGTCGCCCGCGCTTATGGGATGGACGTGGTCTCTACTCTGACCGGGTTCAAATTCATCGGCGAACAGGCTCGCTTTTTGGAGGGGACCGACTCCCGCTTCGTCTTCGGTTACGAAGAATCCTATGGATACTTGATCGACGACCGCGTCCGCGACAAAGACTCCCTGCAGTCGATGCTCTTGGTTTTGGAAGCGGCGACGTATTACCGAGTGAACGAAGGCAAATCGCTTTTGGACAAACTTCAGGAACTCTATCAACGGTTCGGCGTCCATTTGGAGACGTTGCAGAACATCGAATTGTATGGAATCGAGGGAGCCAAACGGATCGACCGAATCGTCGATTTCTTCCGGAATAGTCCTTTGTCCTCCTTGGCCGGATATGCGGTCAAGGCGACCGAAGATTACCAGATTCGCACCCGATCGGAAAACGGGTCTACCACTCCGCTGCGACTCCCGGT
>JAKLGB010000046.1 GCA_022710895.1 Bacillota bacterium | reverse complement strand
AAGAAGATTTCATCCACGCGGCGATCGAAACCGATGCCTCGTTGATCCTCGTTTCATCGCTTTACGGCCACGGCGAGATCGATTGCCGAGGCTTTCGCAACAAATGCCTTGAATCCGGAATCGGGGATATCAAACTGTATGTCGGGGGCAACATCGTTGTCGGGAAGCAGGATTTCGATGATGTAAAACAGCGGTTCTTGGCCATGGGCTTCGATCGTGTCTACCCTCCGGGAACCCCGATCGAAAAAGCGTTGGGCGACATCAGAGCCGATTTGGGGGAATGACATGTCCCGGTATCTTTTGATCGATTTCGGATCGACTTTTACGAAGTTGACCGCCGTCGACACTGAAAAAAAGGCCATTCTCGGCACCGCCGCCCATTTCACGACGGTTCAGGAAGACATCCGCATCGGCTATCGCAAAGCTCTCGACCGCTTGCAGACCCGCCTCGGTGAGACGGTGACCTTCGACCGCATCGAGGCTTGTTCGTCCGCCGCCGGCGGACTGAAGATGGCCGCCTTGGGTCTGGTCGAGGAAATGACGGTCGAGGCCGCCCGCCGGGTCTGTCTGGGCGCGGGGGCCAAAGTCGATCTCGTGTTCTCCCACCATCTGACCAAAGCGGACCTCGCGGCGATCGTCGAGGCCAAAATCGACATCATCCTTTTGGCCGGGGGAGCGGACGGCGGAAACAGCGAATGCGTCCTTTTCAACGCTCGGCTGCTCGCCGATCACCGGGTTTCCATTCCCGTCATTTATGCCGGGAATAAATCCTGTCGCGACGAAATCGCGACGATTTTCACGGACGCCGGCCTGGAGTTTTCCCTCTGTGAAAACGTCATGCCCAAGATCAACCAACTGAATATCGAAGATGCCCGCAATCATATTCGATCGCTTTTCTTAAAAAAAATCATCGTCGCCAAAGGCATCAAGACGATCGAAGACGAAATCGACGAAGTCGTCCTTCCGACTCCCGAAGCCGTTTTACGGGCGTGCGAACTGCTCGCCAAAGGCTATTTGCACGAATCGGGGTTGGGCGATCTCGTCGCCGTCGACATCGGCGGGGCCACGACGGATTTGTATTCGATCTGTCAAACGACCCGTCGCAGCGACGTGATTCTGGGCGGATTGGAAGAACCGTTCGCCAAACGCACCGTTGAAGGGGATCTGGGTCTCCGTTATTCCGCCGGAGGGGTCTTGAAAGACTTGAGTTCCGAAGATTTGGAAGGATATCGCCGCGATCTGGGTATCGATCTTCCGGCAGAAACCACCCGAAGGCAAGCGGATGTCGCGATGGTTCCCCAAACCGATAGCGAAAAAGCAATCGACGGTTTGATCGCCCAGCTGTGCACCCGCAAGGCGATGAGCCGCCATTGCGGACGGATGGAAGAAGTGTTTACCCCGCTGGGGATGATGTTTCATCAGACGGGAAAAGATCTCACCGATGTCGGATTCGTCCTGGGAATCGGGGGACCGATCATCCATGCCCACGATCCCGTTTCCATCCTCCGGCAAACCACCGACGCCTTCAAGCAATTCGGGGAATTGCGTCCCCGGCATCCGCAATATTTGCTGGATCGGGATTACGTCATGTCGGCCATGGGTCTGTTGTCCCGGTTCGATCCGGAACTCGCCTTGGCGCTGATGAAAAAGCATTTGGTCATTTGTTCACCTAACGGACTTGCGAACTGAGGGAAAAGCACATGGAATTAAAAAATCGAAAACTCACCGAAGCGGAATTTTTAGCGGAACGGCAAACGGTTCTGGGCCAATGGCCGACCGGATCCGATCCCGATTTGGATCTTGATCGGGCGGTCGCTTTTTTGAAATCGATTCCGGACGAAAAAAACTTCGCCAAGAAACTGGCCGCCGCCAAGTATCAGGGACGGACCCTCGTCCAACCCCGGGCCGGCGTTCCGGTGTTGTACGAACACATTAAACTTTTGCAGTATCTTGAAGCCAGCGGAGCGGATTTCGTCCCTTCGACGATCGATAGTTACACGCGTCAGAACCGCTATCCCGAAGCCGAAAAAGGCATTCAGGAATCCTTCATTCACAACCGGGCGATGCTCAACGGCTTCCCCGCCGTCAATCACGGCGTGGCGGCCTGCCGCAAAGTGATGGAATCGGTCGGCGTCCCCGTCCAGGCTCGTCACGGAACCCCCGATGCCCGCCTTCTGGCCGAAATCATTCATGCGGCCGGATGGACCAGCAATGAAGGCGGAGGCATTTCCTACAACATCCCTTATGCAAAAAACGTTTCGTTGGAAACCAGTATCCGGAATTGGCAATATTGCGATCGTTTGGTCGGGTATTATGAGGAACGGGGCGTATCGATCAACCGCGAACCGTTCGGACCCTTGACGGGAACCTTGGTTCCGCCTTCGATTTCCAACTGTATTTCCATTTGCGAAGCGCTGTTGGCGGCCGAACAAGGCGTCAAGAACATCACCGTCGGTTACGGAATGGGAGGCAACATCGTTCAAGACGTCGCCGCCATCCGCACTCTCCAAAAACAAACCGACGATTATCTTCGTCGCTACGGTCACGGCGATGTCACGGTCACGACCGTTTTCCATCAGTGGATGGGCGGATTCCCCGCCGACGAAGCCGAAGCCACGGCGTTGATCGCCATGTCTTCCACCGTTGCGGCGTTGTCCAAAGCCACGAAAATGATCACCAAAACCGCTCATGAATCGATCGGGATCCCCACCAAAGAAGCGAATGGCTTGGGAATCAAGACCTCGAAGTTTGTCGTCACCCTCCTTCAGGATCAGGAATTCCCCGATTCCCCGCGGTTGGCGCGCGAGATGAAACAGATCGAATCCGAAGTCGACTGCCTGATGTCGGCGATCCTTCGCGTCGGCGAGGGTGACCTCGCGGTCGGCATCGTGAGGGCCTTCGAGCAGGGCCTGATCGACGTTCCCTTCGCCCCCAGCAAATACAACGCCGGCAAAGTGCTTCCCGCCCGGGACAACGAAGGATGTATTCGCATCCTCGAATTCGGAAATTTGGCTTTCGCCGACGACATCAAAGTGTTCCATCAGGAAAAAATCGCCCAAAGGGCCGCTTACGAGCGGCGTCCGGTTTCCTTCCAGCTGACCATCGACGACATCTACGCCGTCTCCAACGATCATCTGATCGGCCGTCCGAACCGGGACAAATGAGCCACGAGGAGATTTCCCAACCATCATGAAAATCCAATCGATTGTCTTATCGCCTTCTTTCACCGGTTTCTATTTCGATGACCAAAAGGCCATCAAGCATGGAGCCCTCAACGACGGCTTCCTGTATGTCGGCATTCCGGAAACCCCCGGTTTTTCGGCGGTCCGCCAAAAAGGCGAAGCGATTTCCGTTCAGATCGTCGCCGAAGACGGGACCGTCGGCGCCGGCGACTGCGCCGCCGTCCAATATTCGGGAGCCGGCGGGCGCGACCCGTTGTTTTTGGCCGAGCAATTCATCCCCTTCATGCAAACGGAAGTCATTCCGAAACTGATCGGCGAGAAACTGGATTCCTTCCGCCGTCTGGCGGAGAAAATGGACCGGATGACGATCAAAGGTCAACGTTTGCATACGGCAATCCGATATGGATTGTCCCAAGCGATCCTTTCCGCCGTCGCCAATGTCCGCAAAAAGACGATGGCTGAAGTGATTCGCGAGGATTACGGCATTGCCGAAAAGGTCTACCGTCCGATCCCCGTGTTCGGGCAATCCGGCGACGAACGGTATCTGAACGTCGACAAGATGATCCTGAAGCAAGTCGATGTCCTGCCCCATGCCCTCATCAACAATGTCGCCAAAAAACTGGGGAATAACGGTGAACTGCTGTTGGAATACGTCGGATGGCTGAAGAACCGCATTGAAACCCATCGGACCCGTCCCGATTATCTTCCGGTCTTCCATATCGATGTTTACGGAACCATCGGTATCGCCTTCCATCAGGATCTTGACCGGATCGTCGAGTATCTCTTGAAACTGGAAGCCGCCGCAAGCCCCTTCCCGATCCGCATTGAAGGACCCGTGGACACGGGAGACCGCGAGGGAACCCTGCAGGCCTTGATCGCCATCACTGCCCGGCTGGATGCCCTTGGCAGTCGGCTGCAGATCGTGGCTGACGAGTGGTGCAACACGCTGGAAGACGTCATGGAGTTCGCCGACAAAAAAGGCGGACACATGCTGCAGATCAAGACCCCGGATCTGGGCGGCATCAACAACGTCGTCGAAGCAATTCTCTATTGCAATCAAAAACACATCGGCAGTTACTGCGGTGGCACCTGCAACGAAACCGATCTTTCCGCCAAAGCGACCACCAACATCGCCATCGCCTGTGAGGCCGACCAATGTCTGGCCAAACCGGGAATGTCGTTTGATGACGGCTTCATGATTGTCAAAAACGAAATGAACCGTGTCATCGCGTTGGCCGGTTCGCGCCACTGATACGATTCATCACGGAAGAAGGGATCCCCATGAAACCGGGAATCGCCGGCACACTCGAATCGAATGACGCCATCTTCACCGTCCGCCCAGCGTCCACGCGCCACGTCGTCATCCACAGTGTCGTGGACGCTTTTTACCATGACCAGATCGCCCAAGTGATCGAAACCACCTTGGATGAATTGGCCATCACCGGTTTGGACGTCCTGTGCGAAGATAAGGGTGCTTTGGATTATACCCTTCGGGCGCGGCTCATCGCCGCGATCCAACGAATGGAGGCATGACATGGCCAGAAGTTACCTATTCATCCCCGGAAACCATCCCGCAATGATCCAAAACGCCGATGTGTTCGGCGCCGATGCCTTGATCTTCGATTTGGAAGATGCCGTCGCCGCCCACGAAAAAGATGCTGCCCGTTTGCTGTTGGCGGGCTTTTTGGCAAAAGCCCGTCCGCAAGGGGTTCGTGTTTATGTTCGCATCAACGGGTTGGACACGCCTTTGGCCTGCAAGGATTTGGAGGCCGTCGTCGGCGATGCCGTCGACGGGATCGTTTTGCCCAAAGCGGGAATGTCCGAGTTGATGGAATTAAGCACGATTCTTCATAATCTCGAAGCCCAGAAAGGATTGGCCAAGAAAATCGCGATTCTCCCCATCGTCGAGACCGCCAAGTCGTTGGTCGAAGTCGAGGAAATCGCGAAACTTTCGCGTTTGGACGGGATTCTTCTCGGGGCGGAAGATTTATCCGCCGACATGGAATTCGAGCGCACCAAAGCAGGAACGGAAATCGAATATCCCCGGGCCCGCATCGCCTTCGCCTGCAAAGCCGCCCGCATCGAAGCCATCGATACCCCCTTCACCGACACCAACGATCCCGACGGGCTCCGCGAGGACTGCCTGCATTCCCAATCCCTGGGCATGAACGCCAAAGCCGCGATTCATCCCAATCAGATCGAGACCATCCATGCGGTTTTTTCGCCTTCGCCCAAACGCATCGAATGGGCGCTTCGGATCCGGGCCGCCGCCCGCAAGGCGGGGGAACAAAATCTGGGCGTTTTCAGCCTCGATGGAAAAATGGTGGACAAGCCGATCATCGATCGCGCCGAAAAAATCTTGCGCGCGGCGGAACGTTTCGGCCTTCTTCCGGAGGAACGTGCGTAACGCCGCGGGGCGCGTCGTCCCCGACGGAATGCCCGCTTTTGCGGGCGCCGACGCCTACCGTTCGCATTCCCGGGTCCTTCTTTCCCAGGAACCTCGGAAGCATCCTCCCGTGTTCTATTCTTCCCTCTCCGCGGTTTTCGCCGCCGCACCGGTGGTGGATGGGATGACCTTGTCCTTTCACCATCATCTCCGCAACGGTGACAAAGTGACGAATGCCGTCTGCGCCGAAATCCTTCGCCGCGGATTGAAAAATCTTACCCTCGCCCCCTCTTCGGTTTTCCCGACGAACGCCATTCTCGCGGAATTGATCCAGGCGGGCCACGTTACCAATCTGCGTACCAACTACATCAACGGTCCCGCCGCCCTTCCGATCGAAGCGGGGAAATTGCGGGGACTGTTGCTGATGGACACCCACGGGGGTCGGGCCCGGGCGATCGAAAGCGGAGAACTGCCGATCGACGTCGCCTTTCTTGCCGCCCCGGCCGTCGATCGGAACGGGAACGGCTCGGGGACCATGGGTCCGGCGGCTTGCGGGTCCTTGGGATACGCTCAACCCGACCTTCACTATGCCAAATATGTCGTTCTCGTCACCGATACGGTCGTGGATTCGCTCGACCGCATCGATTTGGATGGCGCTTTTGTCGATGCCGTCCTCGTCGTCGATTCGATCGGCGACCCGGAAGGAATCGTATCGGGAACCACCCGGATCACTCGGGATCCCGTCGGACTGAAAATCGCCCGCGACGCAGCCCGCTTCCTGTGGGAAGTCGGGGCGATCCGGCCGGGATTCTCGATGCAGACCGGAGCCGGGGGCACCTCGCTCGCCGTCGCCGCCCAAGTGCGCTCGTTGATGCGCGAGCATGGGATCCGCGGTTCCTTTGCTTCCGGGGGAATCACCGGCTATTACGTCGACATGTTGGAAGAAGGACTCTTCGACCATCTCTATGACGTCCAATGTTTTGATTTGTCCGCCGTCCGCTCTTTGGCTAAAAATGCGCTCCATCAGGCGATTTCCGCGTCTCGATACGGGAATCCCTTTGACCACGATCCCATCGTTGATCAATTGTCCTTTGTGATCCTCGGCGCCACGGAAATCGATCTGAATTTTCATGTCAACGTCACCACCGATTCCTTCGGTCGTCTGATCGGCGGAAGCGGGGGGCATGCGGACACGGCCCACGGAGCGAAGATCACGGTGATCACCACGAATTTGACCAAAGCCCGGCTACCGATCGTGAAACAACGGGTCACGACCCTCACGACTCCGGGGGAAGACGTCGATGTCCTCGTGACCGAACGGGGGATCGCCATCCGACCCGACCGCATCGATCTGATTGCCGCCACTCGGAATTCACGGCTGCCGATCCGAACGATCGAAGACTTGCTGCAAACGGCCCATGCCCTTTCCGGCGTTCCCAAGGAACTTCCGCACGGAACGCGGATCATCGGCCATGTCCTTTATCGGGACGGCACCGTGATCGACAACCTGTACCAACCTTCGCAGGATTGAATCCGGGAGATGAATCCGATGGAAATCAAACAAGCCCTTCTGCCTGTCGAGATCGAACGCGTCAAGGCGTTTTTGGCCGCCGTCGGCCTCGGCTTCGACGATCGTGCGGAAGAAACCTTGTATTTGGAAGAAGACGAAAAGATGATCGGCACGGTCTCCCGGGCGGGTTCTCTTTTGGAATGCCTGGCGGTCGATCCCGCCCATCAGGGAGAAAACCTGGCGGCGGTGCTCGTCCAGGCGATGCGAGAGCGGATGTTCGCCGCCGGAATCACCCACACGCTCGTTTTCACCAAGGCGGTGTACTCCCCGCAATTCGCGGAGATGAACTTCCGCCTGCTCGCTTCCACCGACAAGGTCGCCTTGCTCGAAACGGGAGCGGGGTCGATCGAAGAAGCCCTCGCGGGTCTCAAAAAACGCATCCAAGGCAAATGGCCGGGGATTCTGCCCCCCGATTCGGGAGCGATCGTCGTCAACTGCAATCCGATCACGCTCGGGCACTTGGGATTGATTGAATACGCCGCCGCGCGGCATCCGCGTCTTTATGTTTTCGTCGTCGAGGAAAACCGTTCGCTTTTCACGTTCGAAGAACGGTTCTCCTTGGTCTATCTCGCCACGGGGGCTTTGGAGAATGTCCTCGTTCTCCCTTCGACCCCGTACATCGTTTCGCAAGTGACCTTTCCGGGTTATTTCCTCAAATCGATGGATGAAAAGGAAGAAGAGCACGCGAAACTGGATGCGGTGTTGTTCAAAAATCGGTTCATGAGCGAACTGGGCATCGCCAAACGCTATTTGGGAACGGAAACGGAAGCGTTCATGGTCCGTTACAACGACATTCTTCAAAAGGCTTTGGGGGAAACGGTGGAAATCATTCCGCGTTTCACCCAGGATGGAACGCGCATCAGCGCCTCCGTGGTCCGTGGGCTCTTGCTCGAAGGAAGGACCGAAGCAGCGTTGTCGTTGGTTCCCCCCGCTACCCGCGCGATGCTATCTCAGATCGGAAAGGTTTTGCATGAACGCCTTCCCCGATGACATTCTGCAGGCGCGGGAAGCGCGTGCGGAAACCATCACGGCCTTGCGCCGCTTTGGGGAGTCCGTCGTTTGTTTGCGAGCCAATGTGCCCGGTCCCGACAAAGAAATCCCCGAGGCGTTCCTGACCATCGGGTTTTTTCTTCCGCTTTTGCCCCCCAATGCGAGTGAACCCCTGGTTTTCTTGCAAGGAGCCGACGGCCCGGCGGTGCTGGCCACCTACAAAGGATTATCTCCCAGCGAATTGAAGAAGCGAATGATTCAAGCGGAAGACACCCATCCCTTGGGGCGGTTCGTCGACGCCGATGTTTTCGGTTCCGAGGGACCTTCCCTTTCGCGAGACAGTCAACGCCCCTGCTGGCTTTGCGGGGCGCCCGTCTGGGAATGCACCCGCCGGAAACGGCATTCTTTGGGCGAAATCCTCGCATGCCTTCAAACGGGCGTCCGGACCTATCTGGAAACGCAAGTCGATGCTTTGATCGCCGCCGCTCTTCAGGACGAGTTGACGCTCGATCCCAAATTCGGTCTGGTGACCCCGACGGACTCGGGATCGCATCCCGACATGGATTACGGACTGATGAAGCGGGCCGGAGAAGCCATCCGTCCCCATCTGGTGCGGATGGTGACCGAAGGGATTCGATATCCCGATCCCGAATCGTTGTTTCCGCGGTTGAAATCCCTGGGGTGGGAAGCGGAAATCGCGATGCGTCGGGCCACCGGCGGAATCAACGCCTACAAAGGCCTCATCTTCAGCTTGGGTCTCCTCCTCGGTGCGCTCGGAAGTCTGATCGGTCGCGGGGGACGGTATGCGGAACTCCCCGATACCCTGCGGGCATTGACCGCGCAGATCCGGTGGGATGCGCAACCTTCCGCTTCCACGTTCGGTTCACAAGCCTGGAGAGAACACGGTTTCGGCGGGATCCGTCGGGAAGCCGCGGCGGGATTCCCTGCCTTGTTTCGCGCGGCAGCCAAGTTGGAAACGATCGATTCGCCTTCCCTGACGATGGCTCTCGTCGGCCTGATCGGGGATTTGGAGGATTCGGTGCTCTTGAAACGCGCGGGATCGTGGGAACGTTACCGGGAAGCCAAAGAGCGGATCGCCGCCATTCGTTTCTATGACCCTGTGCTCATCCGCGATACCACCCAATGGGCGAAATCGCTCCATCTCAGCTTCGGGGGCGCCGCCGACCTGTTGGCTTGTGCCGCGTTTCTTTCGCGGTTTTCCCGCATTTTTGCCTTCGGTCCCCGTTGGGACCAGTCTTTCGCCCTTTAAAAAGAACCGTCATCGTCGATTCCTCGGAACGCCGGGAAAACACTTTCTTATCATTGTGGGATACAATCTCGTCTTGATATGATAAAATATTTAAGTGCCCTGTCTTTGACAGGAAATACCGAAGACAAAAGAAAAAGGCGGTGAAACCATGCCGATACTCGAAGCCGTCCAAAACGCCGAGAAGAATGCCGACGCCATCCGTAAGGATGCCGAAGCAAAAGTCCGGATGCTGTTGGAAGAAAATCAAATCGCCATCGATCTGGCCCTGCGAGAACTGCAGATCGCCGGAGAAAAAGCGCGCAAGACCGCTGATGAGGCCGCTGCGAAGGAACTGGAAGACCGACAGAAGGAAATCTTCCGCCGGACCGAAGCCGCGAAAGCGGAAATCCTGCGCCTGGCCCAAACCCGGAAAGCCGAAGCTGCCGACTTTTTGACGAAGAAGGTGCTGCGCCCATGATCATTCCGATGAAAAAGGCCGTTCTCGTGGCCCTCAAGGAAGACAAGGACGCCCTCCTCGTTTCCCTGCAACGCTCGGGAGAAATGATGTTGGTTCCCCCACCCGAAGACTTGGTGGCCGAAACCGACGCCCAACGCGAAGAAGCCCTTCTGCAACGGGCGGAAAAATCCCTTCAACTCTTGAAGAAAATGACCGATAAGAAAGACAAAACCCGGGCGGAACACTCCGGGATGGATGCGGAAACGATGCTTTCCGCGGTTGAAAGCGCGGCCGATGAAATCCAGACTCGCCAAGCGGAGATCCAGTCCCTTAGGGAAAAAGTCGCTTTCTGGATGCCTTGGGCGGAGATGGAAGAAGTGCTGAACTCCTTGGAGGGTACTTCGGATGCCCTCTTCAAGACCGGAACCATCGATCTTCGCCGTTCGGAGGAATTCCGGATGCTCGTCGACGAGATAACGGCTGCCCCAGTAGCCGCCGGTCTCCTCGTCGGAGACGACGGTGAGCG
>JAKLGB010000045.1:6467-10786 GCA_022710895.1 Bacillota bacterium | reverse complement strand
AGGAAAGCATTCTTCTTTAGGACATCCATGAATTCCTGGATATCCCGTCGTAAAAGGCGGTTGGCTTGTTTCAAAAGCACGGCGTTGGCGGTGTCGACGACATCCGTCGAGGTCAACCCATAATGGATGAAGCGACTCTCATCCCCAAGGGATTCGGAAACCGCGCGGGTAAACGCAAGGATGTCATGCTTGGTCTGAGCTTCCAATTCGGCGATTCGTTCCAAGGAGAAAGCGGCTTTCTCTTGGATTTTTTTCAACTCTTCCCGCGGAACGATTCCACGTTCGCAGAGTGCTTCCGCGTTGAGAATTTCGATTTTCAGGAAAGTTTCGAATTTATTCCTGTCGGACCAAACCGACGCCATGTCCGGACGGACGTAACGGGAAATCATCGGCCACTCTCCATCAGTCGGCGGTAGCATTTCAAGGTGTTTTCCAGAAGGCAGGCGATCGTCATCGGTCCCACACCCCCGGGAACGGGCGTGATATGGGATGCAAGCGGAAAAACGGCATCGAAGTCGACGTCGCCCCGGATTTCATCGTTGATTTTTGAGATTCCGACGTCGATGACTACCGCGCCGTTCTTGACGTGTTCTTCGGTGATCATCCCCGGCTGCCCGACGGCAACGACGAGAATGTCGGCTTGCCGGGTGATGGAAGGAAGATCGGTGGTTTTGGAATGACAGATCGTCACCGTTCCGTTGTCCTTCAAGAAGAGCCAAGCCATCGGTTTTCCGACGATCGGACTGCGCCCGACGACGACGCAATGTTTTCCTTGGATGCCGATGGAATATTTTTCTAACAAACGCATGACCCCCAACGGGGTGCACGGAACCATGCCGGGTTTTCCTCCGGCGAGGGCGGCGACATTCTCGGGGGTGAATCCGTCCACGTCTTTTCGGACGTCGATCCGGGAAATGATCCGGTCGGCATTCAAGTTCCGCGGAATCGGCAGTTGTAATAAAATGCCATGGACGCCGGGATCGGCATTGAGTCGATCAATGATTTGCAACAACGCCTCTTCGGAGATCGTTTGCGATTCCCGAAGAACAGTACTGCGGATTCCCGCCTTTAAGCAGGCGTTCTCTTTCCCACGGACATAGGATTGACTGGCGGGGTCGTCCCCGATCAAAATGACCACCAAATGGGGCGTGGTTCCGAAACGAGCGATATCGGACTGGACCTGAAGTCGGATCTCCGCCCGGATGTCGGCCGCAAGGGCTTTTCCGTCCAATAAAACGGCCATTTTCATCGTCCCCCGTCATACAGGTAAGTATCGACGATATCGGCGTAATAGACGGTGTGATAAGCTTCTTTAGGATAAAAGCGTTTTTTGACAAAATCGGGGATCGCTTCCGATTGAAGTTCTTGTTTGAGAAGCACGCGGCATTCATAATGCAATCCGCATTCCCCGATGATCGGGACGTCGACGCGACGCCCGGGAACGGGAGTCAATTTGCAATAAGCAAATTTATCGCCGATATCCCGCATGGATCGGGTTCCGCAGGTTTTGATTTCCGCGGAAAGATCCTTTTCGGTGGGAACGCTGATGGTAAATTGCCCCGATTTTTCGATCAGCTCATGGGTTGCCCGGATGTGACGGACATAAACAACCATCAGCGGCCGGTTCCAAACCACTTGGATTCCGCCCCATCCGATGATCATGGTATTGCGTTTTCCGCCGGCGGCACTGGTCAAAAATACCCCGGGGGTCATTTTTTCCAACAAGATTTGCGAATGATCGAAAATCCCGCATTCTTTCACCATGGGACATCCCGCCTTTCATCGTTTATTATATCATAACCGAGGAATGAGTGAAAGAGAAACCGCGAACCCGGTGCGGTCGAAACTCCCCTTGGTTCATGCCTTGGTAAAGAGTTTTTTCGTGTTTTTCTATTCAAACGCGGAAAAATACTATACAATGAAGTATAGAAAAGGGATTTGTCTCACGGCCCGGCGTTTTTCACGTTGTTGATGTAATCAACCCGGGCCCATCATGGTCCGCTCAGGCGGACGGACAGAAATAGGTGATTGATCGATGAACGTCCTCATTACTCCCGGGAAATTGTCCGGCACCATCCTGATTCCCCCCTCCAAAAGTCAGATCCATCGCGCCGTCATCGCCGCTTCTCTCGCTAAGGGAAAGAGCGTTATTTCCAACGTCGCCTATAACGATGATGTTCTGGCAACCATCGGCGCAATGGAAAAAATCGGTGTCAAAATGATTCGCAACAACCAGCAACTGATCATTAACGGCGTCGGTAGAGTGGTTTTTTCCGACGACAACATCATCGACTGCAACGAATCGGGTTCAACGCTACGATTTATTTTGCCTTTGTTTTCCCTGAGTCGACAAAAAATCGTCTTTGTCGGTAAACCCGGGCTGATTCGCCGTCCGTTGGCGATTTATGAAGACATGTTCCGGCAGATGAATCTTTCTTTGGTTCCGAACGAACGCGGTTTTATCATGAACGGGGCTTTACCTCCCGGGGTTTACGAATTACCGGGAAACATCAGTTCGCAATTCATTTCCGGACTCATGTTTGCTTTACCTTTGTTGAAGGGTGATTCCGTTATTCGGCTCACCACGGTTTTGGAATCCGAAGAATATGTGACGATGACGGTGTCGATGCTCAAGCAATTCGGGGTGGAGATCGCGGTTAACGGTAATGAGTATCTAATCCGCGGAGGGCAAACCTACACCCCGGCGAATTTTACCGTCGAAGGGGACTTTTCGCAGATGACGGCGTTCGCCGCGGCGGGATTGATGTCCGGAGAAGTCCAATGTAAAAACATCCATTATGACGAGACCCAAGCCGATCGTCGGATTTTGGACTTTGGGCGCAGGATGGGCGGAGTCGTCGAAGAAACCGATCAGGGATATGTTTTCCGGAAATCGAATTTGATCGGGGCTACGTTCGACGTAAGCCAGTGCCCGGATCTCACTCCGGCGGTTGCATTGATGGGTGCGGTCGCGGAAGGCATCACGGTGATTGAAAACGCCGGAAGGTTGAAATATAAAGAATCCAATCGACTATTGTCGATTTCCGAAACACTGAAAGCTTTAGGAGCTGATGTCGAAGTGGGCGAAGACAACCTCGTCATCCGAGGAAAACCTTGGCTGGAAGGCGGTCCTGTCGATTCGTTCAACGATCATCGGATCGTCATGATGGCCGCCATCGCTTCTTCGCGTTGTCAACGTCCCGTCCTCGTCAAGAATGTGGAAGCCATCACCAAGTCCTACCCTGATTTTTTTGTTGATTTTGCCCGCATCGGAGGGAATTTCACGCTTATCGAGGGGTGATTTTGAATGCAACGCCTGGAAATCCGATCCACCCTGAGGAATTACGAGGTTTTAATCGAGAACGGCTTGTTGGACCATTTGGATTCCCACTTGGATCCCGCTGTTTTTTATGTCATTGTCGCCGACGACGGAATTCCTTCGATTTATGTGGATAAAGTCGCGACTGCGGTTCCCAATCATGTGTTGATCCGGTTCCCGGCGGGCGAATCGAACAAGAATCTGGCGCAATTTTCACGCATCGTCGACATCATGATTCGCCAAAACGTCAAACGGGATGCCTGTGTGATCGCTTTGGGCGGGGGCTTGACTGGGGATTTGGCGGGGTTCGTGGCCTCGGTATATCTTCGCGGCATCCGTTTGATCCATATTCCGACGACTCTGATCGCCCAGATCGATTCTTGCATCGGGGGGAAGGTCGGCATCGACACTCTCGCCGGAAAAAACATGATCGGTTCGTTTTATCCGCCCGAAAAAGTGTTGATTGACCCCGAAACCCTCCGAACTTTGCCCGAACGCCATCGCATGAATGGGATGGCCGAAATGATCAAATACGGAATGATCGCGGATAAAGACCTCTTCTACCGTATCAAAAACGAAGACGTTTTTTCCTCCATGGATTATTTCATCCATCGTTCCCTTTCCATTAAGAAACGGTTCATCGAAGCGGATGAGCGCGATATCGGGATTCGTCAATCCCTCAATTTCGGACATACGATCGGGCATGCGTTGGAAGCTTATTTTCGATATGAGGATTTGTTGCACGGAGAAGCCGTCGCCATCGGAATGGCGACGATCGTTTCCGATCCCTCCGTTCGGGCGGAACTGATTGCTTGTCTTAACAAGTACCATCTGCCCACGGAAAATCCGGTTCCGATGGACAAATTGAAAGAATTCATCAACCGGGACAAAAAAAGCCGCAAGGACCTGTTGAAAATCGTCGAGGTTTCCGAAATCGGAACGTCGGTGATCGTCAAATCGCAATTCCGGTTCTGAGGGCGGAGGAAGCCATGAATACGTT
>JAKLGB010000045.1:4199-6367 GCA_022710895.1 Bacillota bacterium | reverse complement strand
GGTTTCCGAAATCGGAACGTCGGTGATCGTCAAATCGCAATTCCGGTTCTGAGGGCGGAGGAAGCCATGAATACGTTCGGTACCCATATATCAATTTCCTTTTCCGGAACGTCGCACGGAGATTTTTTGTCCATTCGGATTCAAGGGCTGCCCCGCGGACGGAGACTTGATGAAAACCGAATCCGAGATTTTTTGCGGAAACGGCGTCCGAAAACAGAACTCGAAACGGGGCGGATGGAACCGGACGATTACTTGATTCTCTCGGGAATCACCTCCGGAATGACCGACGGTTCTCCTTTGGAGATCCGGGTTCCGAATCGGGATATTCGTCCTCAGGATTATGCGGCGCTCCAGTATGTCCCCCGTCCGGGTCATGCCGACTATCCCGCATTCGTTAAAAACCCTGAATATTTTGAAGAATCCGGCGGCGGTATCTATTCCGGTCGCCTTACCGTGTTGTTTTCATTGGCGGGAGGAATCGCTTATCCGTTTTTGTGGGAAAAAGGCATCCGCGTGGTGTCCCATCTTCTCCGCATCGGCAATGTCGAAGATCTTCCGTTTGACCCGCTCGGTTTCGACGAACCGCTCCTGTCTCGTCTAGAACAAGCTGATTTCCCGGTGATCGACGAAACCAAAGAAGCGACAATGCGTGAGGCGGTCGCCCTCGCCAAAGGCGATTTGGACTCGGTCGGGGGAATCGTGGAAAGCATGATCCTCGGAATGCCTCCGGGCATCGGAGAACCGTGGTTCGATTCCGTGGAAAGCATACTTTCCCATCTGTTGTTTTCCATCCCCGGTGTCAAAGGCGTGGAATTCGGGGACGGTTTTGCTTTCGGATCCGCTCGAGGATCCGAGGTCAAAGACGAATATATTTTAGCCCAAGGGCAAATTCGCACCGCCGCTAATCATAACGGCGGAATTTTGGGCGGGTTGACCACGGGAATGCCGATTCTTCTGCGAACCGTCATCAAACCCACCTCATCCATCGGTCAGCCGCAACAATCAATTCATTTGAAGACCGGCGAAGCCGTTACCGTCCGTGTCGGCGGTCGTCATGACGCATGCATCGCGCTTCGGGCGGTTCATGTGATCACCGCCGCGTTGCTTTTCGGAATTTGGGATATGCTGTCGGGGAGCGAAAAATAATGAGGATCGACGGCCTTTTGGGAAAGAAATTGTCCCATAGTTTTTCGCCGGCGGTTCACCGCGCTTTGGGCAATCCGCGGTATCGGCTATTTGAAACCGACAACCTGGACGTGTTTTTGAAAAAGACCGCTTTTTCCGCTTTGAACGTGACGATTCCGTATAAAGAAGAAATATTGCGTTTTTTGGATCAAAAAGACGATTCGGTTTTGCGCGCGAATGCCGCGAACCTGATTGTTCGGACTGCTTCTGGCTTGATCGGATATAATACCGATTATGCGGGGATGTCCATGATGTTTCAACGCGACGGGGTGTCTCTCCAAGGCAAAAGCGTGTTCATTTTTGGAAACGGTGGCGCTGCCAAGACAGTGGCGGCTTTGGCAAAAAACAGCGGGTGCGCACATCTGTCGATTGCGGCACGACACCCGAAAGACGGTGAACTCCCGATGGATGGGCTTTCGGGTCCGTTGGGTCACGAAATCCTCATCAATGCGACACCGGTGGGTATGTTTCCCGAAAATTCGGGTATCCTTCCGATCGATCCGGCCATTTTCCCGCAAGCCGTTCGATATTACGATTTGATCTATAACCCCTTGAATACCCGATCCATGCAAGCGTTCCGATCCCGCGGGGTTATGGTGCAAAACGGCTTGTTTCTATTGGTCGCGCAGGCGGCTCTGAGCCAGGAAATCGTCACGGGAATCAAAGTCAGCGAGGAAACACTCTTCCGAGTCTACCAAAAAACGGCTTTTCGCGCGGCCAACGTCGTCCTGATTGGTTTGCCTTTGTCGGGAAAAAGTTCCTTGGCACCCGCATTGGCGTCCCGATTGGAAAAAATCCCGGTCGACACCGACTCGATGATTGAATCCGAACTGCGAATGCCGATCACCGAAATTTTCCGAATTCACGGGGAACCGTGGTTCCGAGAATCGGAAGCAGAGGTCGTCGACCGATTGTATCGCTCCGGAAATCAAGTGATCGCCACCGGCGGCGGGATGATCGAAAATGATCGCATTATGGAAAAA
>JAKLGB010000045.1:0-4099 GCA_022710895.1 Bacillota bacterium | reverse complement strand
ACCGATTGTATCGCTCCGGAAATCAAGTGATCGCCACCGGCGGCGGGATGATCGAAAATGATCGCATTATGGAAAAACTGCACCAAAACGGGTTTGTCGTTTTTTTAGACAAAAATCCTGTGGAAATCGCCAAATTAAGGGCAGAAAACCGCCCGTTGATTCCTTCTCCGGAAGCGGTTTTGAATCTGGCGGAACGCCGCCGTTCTTTATATCTTCGTCACGCCGACTGGATCATCGATCCCGATCGGCCCGAGGAAGAGGTCATCACCGAAATCGAGGCGAAATTGTATGAACATTTTAGTCATTAACGGTCCCAATCTCAATTTGTTGGGGCGGCGGGAACCGGAAATCTACGGGCGCGGAAGTTACGAAGACCTCTGTGCTTTTTTGCAGGATTATGCCAAAGAACGCCATTGCGGATTGGAGATTCTTCAAACCAATCATGAAGGCACCATCATCGACTGGTTGCAGGATCGGTCGGAATCGGTCGATGCTTTCATTCTCAATCCCGGTGCCTTCACCCATTATTCATATGCCATCCGCGATGCCATCAAAGCCGTTCCCCGTCCGGTGGTCGAAGTCCATTTGTCCGACCTTTCCCAAAGAGAGCCTTTTCGGCGGGTTTCGGTGCTGAAGGATGTTTGCGCCCATCAAATCATGGGAAAGGGATTCCAGAGCTATTCCGAAGCCATTGATTGGCTGATGAAAGGACAATGAATCATGATCGTCAAATTCCGTGATGGAACCAAAAAACAGGATATTGAATTTTTAAAGCAACATCTCCTGGCTTTAGGGTTTGAAATCCATGAAAACATCGGCGATGAATACACCCTTTTCAGCGTTCTCGGCGACACGAGCCAATTTGACCCGGATAGCCTCTACGCCTTCAAATATGTGGACGCCGTTGTCCGCATCCGGGAACCCTTCAAGAAAGTGAGCCGGAAATCCCATCCGACGGACACGGTTGTCGATGTCGGTGGTGTTGCGGTCGGGGGAAACAAAACGGTGATCATCGCCGGGCCTTGCGCGGTGGAATCGGAGGAACAAATCGACATCATCGCCCGCAAAGTGAAAGAATCCGGGGCGATGATCTTCCGGGCGGGGGCTTATAAACCCCGGACTTCCCCTTATTCTTTTCAAGGGTTGGAAAAAGACGGTTTGCGGCTTCTGAAGGCGATGAAAGCCCGATACCATCTTCCTGTCGCTTCCGAAATCATGTCTGCGGAAGACCTTCCCGCTTTTTTGGAAGTCGTTGATCTCATCCAAGTCGGAACGCGGAACATGCAAAACTTCGCTCTTCTCAAAGAATTATCGAAAGTCGACCGCCCGATCCTGTTGAAACGCGGGCTGGCCAACACGATTGAAGAATGGTTGATGTCCGCAGAGTACTTGCTGGCCGGAGGGAACGACAAAGTGATTCTTTGCGAGCGGGGGATCCGGACTTTTGAAACCGCGACTCGAGCCACGTTGGATATCAGCGCGGTCCCGGTCTTGAAGTCTTTGACCCACCTTCCTGTTTTAATCGACCCCTCGCATGCATCCGGCCGTTGGGAGTATATCGAGTCCCTCTCCAAAGCGGGAATCGCTGCCGGGGCGGATGGTCTGCTCATCGAAGTCCACCATGATCCGGAAAACGCCCTGTCGGACGGACAACAGTCCTTAAAGCCGGAGCGATTCGCGGAATTGGTGCGTAAATGCCGCTTGATTGCCGAGGCTATCGACAGAACAATATAAAAACTGTTTGTTTAAAGTGAACCCCATTTAGTGGACACGAAATAAAAACCGAAAGAGATGTCAATCGTTATGGATTGGCATCTTTTTTGTTTTGCCTTGAATAGCCTTCCATCCGGCCAGATTTGGTATTTTTAGAGAAATATGATTCAATGAAGATATCCACGAAGGAGGTAAAACAAATGGCGAGTAAAGGTCAAAAATTCAAAAAAGTACCATTGGAAACGAAATTGAAGGCGGTTCGGGAAAGGCTTGAGGAAGGAAAGAACTTCACTTCTCTTGGAAAAAAATATGGAGTCAGTCCAGAGACGGTAAAGACCTGGGCAAGGATCTTCAAACGAGATGGAGGACTGGGAATACGAAAAAGAGGGAAAGCCAAGAAGGACGAACCGGTCGACTACAAGGAGCGGTATGAAATCCTAAAAAAATACCAAGAATACCTGCGGGAGGTCGATCCCGAGAAAAAATAGGGTTCATTACGAGATACCGCGGCAAATACCGGATCAAAACGATGTGTGAGGTACTCGAAATCAGCACATCGAATTACTATAAGTACCGGGAAACAACCGATCCGGATTACCAGTTCTATCTGCTTATCAAGAAAGCATTCAAGGAAAACAGAGAGAGTTACGGATATCGACGCATCACGGACGAAATGAGAGAAGAATATGGTTGGGTCGTGAACCACAAGAAGGTATGGAGGATTATGAACAAATACGGGATCGTGGCCAAATACATCAAGGACCTCAAACCCAATTACAACAAGCAGCGTGCGGAGGAGCAAGCCCAGGCAGATCATCTTCAACGGAACTTTCAACAGAAGGCATGGGTGACAGACGTTACCTATCTCTCCCTGAAACGGAATGGGCCGAGAGCCTATCTATGTACAATATTGGATCTGGAAACGCGAGACTGGATCGCATATCGCATCCGTTTCCACAATGATATCCCCTTAGTCATCGATACATTGAATCAAGCTATCTTCCAAACAAAAGATCTGAATGGACTCGTTCTCCATTCAGATCAAGGGTTTCAGTTTCTTTCCACAGAATATAAGAAGGTTTGCGAGTCAAATGGGATCGTCATATCCCACTCCCGAAAAGGCAATCCTCTGGATAACGCAGTCATCGAGAGCTTCCATTCGATTCTGAAGAAAGAGACCCTCTATAACAATGATATCAAATCTTTGGACGAATACATACAACTCGTCAAAGAATGGATGACATTTTATAACACCAAACGTCGCAGAAATAGAAAAAAGTAGACAGTTTTTTTCACATGTCTACTTTTTGGGGTTCATTTCACGTCCCCCGTTTTTTTTTTACAGACTGGCGTAGTAAACTTGCATAAAATCGATTAGTTCGGTGCGGATGACCAACGGATCCGGAGTGGTGGAAATGACGGCCACGGCTTCGTCATAAGCGGTTTGCAGAGCCGGAGGTACCGTTTCAAACCCGGTCAGGGTCTGAGCCAATTGCGTCAAGATCGTTTGTCGGTATTCATTAACTTTTGCAGAGTTGAGTTGATATCCCGTGGCCGCGACGGCGGTCCGCCAAGCGGCTTCGGCGTCGACGACCGCCTGCACGCTGTAGCAACCCAACAGGTTGTCCCGTGCCGCAACGGTGAGGACGATCACCTCGGCATAAGCCGGGTAATCTTCTGTAAACCAGGCATAAAACCGCATTTCGTCATTCATCCGGACGCTGGCGCCTTCTCGGGCGTTGACCAGATCCGCCTTGTCCCAATCCATGACAAAAGCGGAAAGAATGGCCATTTCGCCCGTTTGTCCGGCGTTGATGGCTGCTTCGGGAGTGAGGGCGGCGTAAATTTGATCATAGGCCGCGACTTGGGCATTGTACATGTCGGTTTGAGAGGCATCGGTAGCCCGCGGATGATAGAATATCAAGAGTTCCTGAATCGAAGCGATGGCATCCCGTTTGGCGTTTTCCAACGGATCCCGAGGAAGTTCGTCCAAATAAAGGGTGAAACAATAATCAAGGTTGTCAATCGTTTTGGCCGACACCGCATCCTCAAGCAAATCTCGGATCCGCAAAAATTCATCCGTGAATGCGGGACGGTCCCCGGCGGGAATTCGGTAATAGGTATGGTTGAAGAGATCCGATATTTCCGTGTACAGGCTCTCGCGCTGCAACCCGAGGATTTCATCTTCTTCATCGCCGGCATATCCGACCAAAGCATCCCAGATTCCGCGGAAGGTCGTGGCGGACTGGATTGCGGTTCGAGCGTTGGTTCGCAGGGAAATGATCGGGTACATTGCCATTTTCACGGCGTCGGGACCCCTGATGCCGGTTTCAAAAAACAGCCGGTCCACTTCGGCCAAAGCCCAAGCACGGTACGTTTCCAACCC
>JAKLGB010000044.1 GCA_022710895.1 Bacillota bacterium | reverse complement strand
TCGCCCGCGACTATCCTTCGGAATTCATCGAAACCGGCATTTCCGCCATTGACGGATTGAACACTTTGGTCCGCGGACAGAAATTGCCGATTTTCTCCGGCTCGGGTCTCCCGCACGCCAAATTGGCGGCGCAGATCGCAAGACAGGCAAAGGTCAAAGGCAAAAACGAGGCTTTCGCCGTCGTTTTCGCCGCCATCGGAATCACGTTCGAAGAGGCCGATTTCTTCATCAAGGATTTCCAGAAATCCGGAGCGATCGAACGTTCCGTTCTGTTCACCAACCTCGCCAACGATCCGGCGATCGAACGGATCGCCACCCCTCGCATGGCGATCACTTGCGCCGAATATCTCGCCTACGAACTGGGGATGCACGTCCTCGTCATCCTCACCGACATCACCAACTACGCCGAAGCCCTGCGCGAAGTCTCCGCCGCCCGCAAAGAAGTCCCCGGACGTCGGGGATATCCCGGCTACATGTACACCGACCTCGCTTCGCTTTATGAACGAGCCGGCCGTATCAAAGGCAAAAAAGGATCCATCACCCAGATCCCGATTTTGACGATGCCCGAAGACGACAAGACGCATCCGATCCCCGACCTCACGGGCTACATCACCGAAGGCCAGATCATCCTTTCCCGCGAACTGAACCTCAAAGGCATCTATCCGCCCATCGACGTCCTGCCTTCGCTCTCGCGTTTGAAAGACAAAGGCATCGGCGCGGGAAAGACCCGCGAAGACCACTCGGAAACGATGAACCAGTTGTTCGCGGCGTATGCTCGTGGCAAAGAAGCCAAGGAACTGGCGACGATTTTGGGCGAAGCCGCTCTCTCCGATACCGACAAACTGTATTCTCAGTTTGCGGGTCAATTCGAATCGCGTTACGTCCGTCAAGGCGTTCGCGAAGCCCGCACCATCGAAGAAACGCTGTCCATCGGTTGGAAACTCCTGACGATCCTGCCGCGGACCGAACTGAAGCGCATCAGCCTTGAGAAGATCGAAAAATATCTCCCCAAGGAGGCTTGAAGATGGCTCTTTCCGTCAATCCCACCCGGATGGAACTTTACCGTTTGAAGAAACGGCTGACCACCGCCCGGCGGGGACATAAACTCCTAAAAGATAAACAGGACGAAATGATCCGCCAATTCATGGCCATCATCAAGCGGACCCGAGCGTTGCGAATCGACGTGGAAAAAGCCTTGGCACAGATCATGAACCATTTCGCTTCGGCGCGGATGAAAATGAGCGAAGAAGGGACCCGCGAAGCGTTGATGGTTCCCTCCCGGCAGGCAGATCTTTCCATCACCTCGAAATCGGTGATGAACATCAAGACCCCGAAGATCGAATACCGGGATCAAGGTTCCATCGACCTGACCTACGGATTTGCCTTCACGCCTTCGGAACTCGACACCTCGGTCGTTGAATTGTCGCACTTGCTGCCGGCATTGATCGAGTTGGCCTCGCTGGAGAAATCCTGCGACCTATTGGCTACCGAAATCGAGAAGACTCGGCGGCGCGTCAACGCCATCGAGTTCATCATGATTCCGGAGATGCAGGATGCCATCCACTACATCACGATGAAACTGGAAGACAACGAACGCGGGAACATCACCCGCCTGATGAAATCGAAAGAAATCATCTTGGCGAAATCGAAACAAAAAACCGCGCGATCCCGATGAGATGACCGGGGGACGGTTTTCCGTCCCCCTCTCCCTTCGGGAATAAACGAAAAAATGCATTTTTCAATCAAAAACATTTCACCTTTTTGCGATTCTTTGGTAAAATAGATAATGCAGGTTTCGGGAAGTGGCTCAGCTTGGTAGAGCACTAGACTGGGGGTCTAGGGGTCGCGGGTTCAAATCCCGTCTTTCCGACCATTTACCTTTTTAGGGGCGTCAGCCCCTTTTTTTTGCGAAATGTTTTGGGTAGAAGTAAAGGTCAAATGTTAACACGGGATATGAAGAGCGCCAGTTACCGAATGCGGTAAATGGCGCTTTTTTGATGGTGGGTTGAAATCCCGCATTGACGGAAAATGACGGATTTTCAAGCGTTTTTGAAGGTGGATTGGTATGGAAATTAATGAGAGGGTCGTAGTACCAAATGTATAGGTAGGAGATGACTCAACCATGCCAAGCAATAACTCGAAGTATACGGAAGAAATGCGGGAACGGATGGTCCGGCATATTTTGTCGTCGGGGAAGTCCGCGACGTCGGTGGGGGAAGAACGGGGAATCGATGCGAACACGGTGTGCCGATGGGTGAGAGACCACCGGCGGAAGAACAATCTTCAAACTTATCAGGAAGAGAAAGGAATCACCAAACGCACGGAACCGAAAGGGTCAACGGACGAAAAGCGAAAGATCCACGAATTATCCCAAATTTTACTATTATGATTTGAGGGGAAACAGAACCGACGTCAAGACTTACTTGTACGGACAAAACGATAACGATACGGTGAACCCCACCGTTCCGTCATACTATCAGTCAAATATTGGTCAATATGATGGGTATGTGATTTACAACGGAAATAAAACCTATCAAAACCGATACTTTTTGAATGTGGGGCAAACCCCGTCGCTATCATTTACCTATCATGACGAATGGGATTTTGATCATGAATATCCCATTCCGGGAATGACCACGACGATGACATTTGACAATCTCGACACGTCGGTAGCTGGTTATTATTATCGCCAGTACACCGCAACCGACGAAATGTACTATACAATCGTCTTCCGTATCGTTTTCCAGGTTGGGACCCCGGGTCCGGTTCCCATCGTTCCACAAAACCACACTCATTACAACTACAATGATAACTGGGAGGATCAACTCTACAACTACGGCACGATTTCCTATGTCAACGGGGTGGCTCAGCCCATGGTGACCCAACAACAATACACCTATGATGCCCTTGGGAACCCAGAATATATCACCAATTTCTTGTTCAATGGGACTACCTATTATGGTGCATCCTTGTCCTGGAGTGGCCGGCAATTAAGCAAAATCATTGTCCAATATGGAAGTTACAGTTCCGCGTTTGAAATCCGCTACAAATATAATGATCAAGGATACCGCACCCAGCAGCAAATCTATACCTACTATGGTGGAACGGCGGTCTTGACCAGCACCATCAAGTATCAGTTGAATGGTGAAAAGGTCATCTATGAAACCGACGGAACGTATGGTATACTATTTATATATGATTATGACGGATCATTAATCGGTTTCAACTATGATAGCAACGTGACCGATGGTGACGCCGGGAATGACTACTTTTATCTCCGCAATCAAATGGGAGACATCACCCATATCGTAAATAGCAGCGGGACCACCATCGTTCAATATTCGTATGACGCATATGGCAATATCGTTTTTCAAACGCCGAGTGAAACGATTGGATACGTCAACCCGTATAAATACCGTGGCTACCGTTATGATAAGCTCATCGGGATGTACTATCTCAACAGCCGCTACTACAATCCCCAAATTGGGAGATTCTTGAATGCAGATGGAATGTTGGGCGCAACAGGAGACATCCTTTCCACCAACATGTACGCTTATTGCGCCAATAATCCAGTAATGTATTCGGACAGCGACGGATTATGCCCGGAATGGCTAAAGGATGTTGGAAGATTTCTCGGAGGAATCTTGATTACGGTGGTAGCAGCGGCACTTACTGTAGCAACTGCACCCCTTCTGTTTTTGCCGGTGGTTTCTTCTGCTCCACTATCCTCCCTAAGTATGACTTTATATGGGGCAATGTTGGTTGCATCTGTCTTTAGTAGTACAATTTAATCAGATATGGGATTTATTTCATGGAACCCATATAACGATGATGAATATGCCGCTTTGCAGTCAAATGATATTTCATTTTACAAAGGCGTGTTTGTGTATCGATTTGGAAATAACGGAGGTGGAGGAACGACACTTTTTTCTATTGGTCTGGGTCGGGGGAAAAATACCGATAAACATTATTGCATGAATACGTGCATTTCAAACAACAACAATTATTGGGGATGGGTATATATATATAACGACAATTGGCATTCCATCCCTTATTAGTGCCACATTTACACCGAAAAAACATAAAACCAGATGGTTTGAAAGATGGGCAACGGATTGGGGAAATGGAAAATGGATTTTGTGATAACGAAAAAAATGAGGAGATGGATATTATGAAATCGCCAAAAATATTCTTATTTTTGTTGATCCTCTGTCTATCTTTTTCGCTTTTTTCTTGTGGGGTTTTTTCTCTCGAACGTCAATACTTCCTGTATGACCTACACGATCGAGATACTTCCGAAATCGTACAAATAAGTTTGATAAACTATGTTAATCCACAAAATGAAGAAAACCCATCTCAGAATGAACAATACAATGTTGAAAAACTGATTATTCTGGAAACCCTGAATTCAGATGAATTTGGGAACTTCGTAAGTGAGTTATCCGAAATGGGGGGAATTGCCGGCACCTTCCCAGAAATTGTCAGCTCGCCAAATGGAAAAGGAATTCTCATTACATATCAAGATGGCGGTTTCATCCTTATCACGGTATCCCAAGTAAACGATGATGATTGTATTTTTTTTGGAGACTACAACTCAAATGGAACTTTTGAATATTCTTTCGGGATTTCGTGGTCAGAGATGATTGCTGATTTTAAAACCCTCATCTTGTCCTATTTTGAGGTCGAAATCTAGTAATTTTCCCAATATTAGGTCAAAAAAAAGGATGTGAAAGCAGTCGGGATCAAAAATGTCTCCTTTTTTTGCTCCTTTATTACTTGGATTTTTTTCGACTCCAGAACGGGAAATGTTTTTTTCTGATATCCGCTGTCATGCCTTGGGAGTTTATGGTATCATAAAACCAATGACGGAAGGAAAAGGAAGAGAATTCATGAATCCGAAAGCGCTGATCCAAATCTCGAAAAAAAGTTTCTTGAATGTAGCCTTCGTTTTGGTGACGCTCGTCGTCCTTGCCGGAGTGCTCACCTTCTTCATTCCCGCCGGATCGTACGCCTACGATGCGGACGGGCTCGTGATCCCCGGTACTTTTGCCTATGATCTTTCAGTTTCGGGATTGCCGATCTGGAAGTGGGTCTTGGCTCCGATTCTCGTGGTAGGGTCTTCAGACGGTCTGTCGATCGTAATGATCTCCTTGTTTTTGCTTATTCTTGGTGGGACCTTCACTTTGATGGAAAAAACCGGCGGTATCCGGGCGATCCTCAAACGCCTGATCGCCAAGTTCAAAGACCGGAAATATGCCCTTTTGCGTTGGATTGTTCTTTTTTTCATGGTTTTCGGCGCCTTTTTCGGCATTTTTGAAGAATCCGTGGCCTTGTTGCCGATCATGATCCTGCTGTCTTTGTCTTTAGGGTGGGACACGATGATCGGTTTGGGGATGACGGTGCTCGCCGCCGGCTTCGGTTTCGCTTCCGGAATAACCAATCCCTTTACTGTCGGGATCGCTTCGGAGTTGGCCGGGGTTCCGTTATTGGCCGGTGGTGGTTTTCGCTTGGGGATTTTTGTCGTAATGTATCTGCTGTTGTCGACCTTCTTGGTTCGTTATGCAAAAAGAATCGACCAGGATCCTCGGAAAAGTCTGACCTATGAAGCGGATTTGACTCAGTCCGGGCGGCTTCAAGAAGGCGAAGCGCTACCCGAAACCACCGAAAAAACCGCCTTTTCGGCGTTTGTCTGGATGTTCGGAGTGACCTTGTTCCTCATTTTGGTTTTGTCGATTTTGGAATTGACGGGGGTTTTATCGATTCCGACGATTCCTTTCATTGCGTTAACGTTTTTGGTGGGCGGGCTGATCGCCGGAACCAAGGTGACCGGTCGTTTCTCGGAAGCCTTGCGGCATTTCGGCCGCGGAGCGCTTTCCGTGGCGCCGGCGGTGGTTTTGATTCTGTTGGCCGCCAGCGTGAAGTACGTGATCGTCGCCGGGGGAATCATGGATACCATTCTGTTTTACTTGTCCGAGTCGCTTTCGGGAGTCACTCCGGAAGCGGGAATCCTGTTGATTTTCGTTCTCGTATTGGTCTTGGAATTCTTTATCGGTTCGGCATCCGCCAAAGCCTATTTGGTGATTCCCATTCTGATTCCGTTGGTCTCGCTGTTGGGGTATACCAAGGAAATTGCCATTTTGGCCTTTTTGTTCGGAGATGGGTTCGCCAATGTCATCTTTCCAACGAACGGGGTGTTGCTCATCGGATTGTCGATCGTGGGAATCGGATATGGAAAATGGTTTCGATGGACGATTCTGCTGCAGATGGCGACGATGGCTTTGTCGGTGTTGTTTTTGTTGGTGGGTCTATGGATCGGTTACTGAAGGTCGGTCGGCCGGATACACCTCGATGGAAGCGCCGGATTGGATGGGTACTCGCGGGGGCAGCCTTTATTTCTCTTCTGATATGGATGATCGACATCGTCACTCTCGACGAATTGTCCCATTGGGATCTTTTGTACAATCAATATGTGACGGAAAACGCCGACGCATCGAGCGGGCAAATCGTTTTCTTGGGCGACAGTCTGACCGAAGGTTATCCGGTTTCCGATTATTTCGAAAGCGACCTCGTGTTGTATAATCGTGGGATCGGCGGGGACACGACCGCGGGCGTGATTCGACGCTTGGAAGCCAACGTGATCGCGATTTCCCCTGCGGTGATCATTTTGCTGATCGGGGTCAATGACCTGCATTCCGGAGTATCTCCCACCACGATATTGGCGCGATTGGAAGAGATCCTGCAAACGCTTCAAGCCGCCCTCCCCGAATGTAAGGTCTATGTGGAATCGTTGTACCCGACGAATCCTTCGGTTTGGGACCTGTCGGCTTTTTGGGACGACATCGATGCCCTTAATCCGCAAATTCAAGCCTTGGCCGAATCTTTCGGTTATGCCTTTGTGAACGTTCATGATCTGCTTTCCGATGGTGATTCGCTTCGGGCGGAGTATTCCGTCGACGGATTGCATTTAAACGCAAACGGGTATTCCGTCGTTTCCGATGCCTTGGCCGCGGCGGTTCCGGAATTGACCCGAAAACCTTAAATCCTCGTTCCCAGTCCCGAAAAAAGGGAAAAGAATTGCGAAATCGGTCGGACCGTTTTATAATAAATACGTATTGATTTTTGTTTTTCTGCTTCACGATTTTTTCCCAGAAAGGAAAACGGACATGAATGTCATCATCATCCGCCGCCCGAATCACTCCAGAAAGATCCTCCGTTGGCTCTTTCTTTTGTTATGCGCGGCCTTGATGGGCTTTTTGATCTATTTGGGACTGACTTCTCCGAAAATATTCTACCGAATCGTCGATGAACAGAACGTGGCGATGACGGGATATCGAGGAAAGATCAAAAACGCCGTGATTCAATCCGAATACCGGGGAATTCCCGTGACCTTCGTCTACGAACAGGCCTTCAAGAACGATCCGTGGCTGGAGACCGTGAAAATTCCGGGATCGGTCCAATGGATCGACTATCAAGCGTTTTATCACTGTGAAAATTTGCGCGAAGTCATCTTGGGAGAAGGCGTCGAACAAATCTGGGACCAAGCGTTCGCCGAATGCGTCAATCTCGTTTCGATCACGTTTCCCTCCTCTTTGATCACCCTTCATGATTCGGCCTTCGCGGGTTGTGTCCGATTGGAAACCGTCACGGTGCCAGAAGGGTTGGAAGAAGTCGGGGAAATGGCGTTTATGGACTGCGGTGCCCTCCGCTCGTTCACCTTCCCGACCACGATCACCGATATCTATCAAAATGCTTTTTTGAATTGTGCTTCTCTATCTTTCCTCGGTTTCCCGGAAAATGGGGAGGATTCTACGTATCGAATCTATGACGATGCCTTCCGAAACTGTACATCGCTGACCGAAGTTCGCATCACGTCGCGCTGCATCGCCATCGGGGAAGGAATCTTCAGCGGGTGTTCGGCTTTGGAAAAGGTTGAAGTTCCGTTTGTCGGCGGGGCTCGCTGGGTCATCACCCGAGCCAGTCTTTTCGGGTACATCTTCGGTACGCGAGCGTTTTCCGGGGGCGTGGCCGTCGAACAAACCTCGCAGTATGAAGGGCTTTACACCGCTGTGCTTCCGGCCACACTCACGGATGTGGTGGTTTTGGATGCTTCCCGGATCGGATATGGAGGGTTTTCGGGATGCCATACGTTGCAGACGGTCACATTGAACGCGACTCTCTACTGGATCGAAGCACAAGCATTTGCGGGCTGTACGAATGTGACGATTCGTTCCTACGCCTCCGCCCAACCCGGTGGTTGGGTGGAAACATGGAACCCTCTCGGCCGTCCCGTTATTTACGGCATTACGGATTGATTGACGATGAAGGCCATGGAAAAGGACAACAGGATCTTTCACGCCCTTCCGCTTTCGTTTCATCAGGCCTTCCTTCGGGCTTTCCTGTTGGGATCCCTCGGGGGAGCGGTGGTGATGATCGCCGGACTATTCGATCCCAACTTCGTTTCTCAAGCTCATTTTGGGGCCTACTTTCTGGTCGCCGGGGTTCCCTATGTATGGTCGTTTTTGCGGGTGTTCCTCGCCAATTTCCGACAAAAAGGCCTTACTTGGATCATCGATGATGACGGCATCGAAATCCACCGCCCGAATCGCCCCATCGCTCGACTCGCATCGAAAGACTTGATTCTCGTGGAAGTGAAGACGGAATGGTTGCCCCGACGAAAAGGAGCAACCGTTTCGATCGTTTGGATTTTTGGAGAAAAACTGCCCGGGCATTGGTTCGTTCGCGGATATCGTTTGGTCATCGCTCAAGAGCAGAAAGACCTCTTGCTTCAACCGTTGGAAGCATGGTTGGAGGCAAAGAATTCCGCTTGGTCGGAGTCCGATTCGGAAAAACCCGACGGATAAAAACCTTGAAAACATCACCGACACAGGATACAATGAATAGCAATGAGGGCGGTCTTGGACCGCCGGGAGGAAGCCAATGAGTTCAAAAAAGACCGTATCGGAGACGAAACCCGAACCCCGAACGAACAAGAATCCGATTCCATGGCGAAAAATCATCTATTACACGGTCATGGGGGTTTTCCTCGTCATCATCGTTTTTCTCATTTTCGCCACTCTGGCTTCGTGAACACTCCTTTTCCGGAGTGTTTTTTTTATGGCCGGGTTGTCAGTGACCGATAAAGGTGCTACAATGAAAAAATAAAGGAGGTGGACGAAATGAATCGTCATGAACGTTGGGCCAAACGCACATCCGATCAGCGAAAGCGACAAGAAATCCTGCGTTGGCTCGCTTCGTTTGCGGTGACCGCGGTCGTCGTTGTGGTCGCTTTCGTTATGCCCTCGCCTCCCGTTGCCGAATTTCTCCGTTTGGAAACTTTCGGAAACGCCATTTATTTCGAAACTTCGGTTCGTGACGCCGATCAAGCGATCTTGGAGGGCACCCTGAAGATCCGGTTGGAAGCGCCGTTATATTCGGAAGAACGGAACCTATCTCCCGGACTCGATTCGGGGGCTTTCTCGGATCTCCCTCCCGGGAAAACCTTTACGATCACGATTCTGGCGGATCAAGGGTTCGGCCCCGGTTATCTCGCCCGTGAAACCTTGATTCCCTTTCCCGAATCGGGGGGGAGGATCATCGGGCACGAATTGTGGAAAACCGAAACTCCGCAGGAACAATGGACACTGTTGTTTTATCGGATCAACACGCTCGTGGTGGACCCCGTAGGGTCCTATCGAGAAACCTGGTTGGAAGGCGCCGTCGGGTATGCGGAAGAGAATCCCATTCCGCCCGGAGACGACGAGTTCCATCCGCTCGAACCCGAGGACGGTCGCCCCGGGGTATATCTTCTCAACGGTCTTCCCGACGAAAATGCCCGAATCTATTTGCGTTTTTATGCGTTGACGTTGGATGGGGAGACGGTTCTACTGGATCAAACCGCTTTTTCCACCCCGCTCAAGTTGTACACATCGCTTTATGTCCGTTCCGCCGAGCGTCGGGCCATCGAAGTCGTCTTTTATCCTGATTCCCGCCATACTTTCGTCGAATATGATTTGTTGGTGAGCCGAGACGGTCGGGTGGTTCAGACCATCCCCCTCTCGACCAAAACCGAAACGGAATACGGCGAACCCCATACGAAAGTCCGGGTGACCGGCTTAATCCCATCCACTGAATACCGGTTGGAATTACAAGCCCGATATGTCGATCCGGATTCTTCACTGCCCGTCAGTCGCATCATCGAATCGCTGCCAGCCGCGACTTTGGGCGATTTCCAGACGACTTGGACGTTTGTCGAAGAATCCGGATTGGTCAACGTTTACGGAGTGATCGAAGATCCCGATGACCAACTCCGTCAAGTGAGTTGGCAAGTCTACACGGTGCTGCCCGACGGCGGAGAACAATGGTTCTCTTATGGTTCGTTGACCATTGAGCCGGTGGGAGAAAACGGTGGGGAAACCCACGGATCGATCCCGATTCCCGCAGGCTCGTTCGTGATTCGGATCGAAGGATATTTGGTCCTCTCCGATACCATCTCGTATTCTCTGTCCTTGGCGGAATATGAATCGATTCATCCCTGATCTTTTGCAATGAACGGATAAATTAGGGGACTTTTGGTTCCCATGGAGGCCAACAATGAAGAAAATCGAATGGAAAAAAATGCAATTCAAGTCTCAAAAAAGCAAAATCGCCACGTTTGTCGTGGCAGGGGTAATTCTCCTTTTCGTTTTGATCGCCGCCTTGGCGGGAGTTTTGTTTCCCGACACGGCTTTTGCCCGGCTTGTGGCCGATACGATCGGGCGGTTCTTTGACATCGTCACCTTTTTCCGCAACAATTATGTCAAAGTCCTGGAAAGCCTGACCATCCTCTTTTTTCTGTGGGTCATCAGTCACGTTCTTCGTTTTCTCATTTCCACCTTCACCAAAGTCGGAAAACAATCCGCAAC
>JAKLGB010000043.1 GCA_022710895.1 Bacillota bacterium | reverse complement strand
GCGGTCAAGGCGACCGAAGATTACCAGATTCGCACCCGATCGGAAAACGGGTCTACCACTCCGCTGCGACTCCCGGTTTCCAACGTCATCAAATATGTGTTCGAAAATGATTCATGGATCGTATTGCGTCCCTCCGGGACCGAACCCAAACTGAAAATTTATATCGGGGTCGTCGATTCCTCGATGGATCGGGCGACGTTGCAGAACCGGGCTTTGACCGAGGCCATCCTTAAAATCGTCAAACAAATCGCTTGAAACGGTTTGCACAAACGTGCAAACTTTTTCTTTTCCGATCCCTGTGGTATAATGGGACCGGACGGTGAAAAAACATGCCATTTCTGTGGGGTACCCTCGTCTTGATCATCCTGATCGGGGCCTATGTCGGCTTCACGCTGCTCAATGAACGGACCCAACCTCCCGAAGGCTGTGAACTTCCCGAGGATTTTTCGGGTTGCGGCGGCTGTCACAGTTCTTCCTGCACAGCTCGGAAACGTCCCACCAAGGAGAACCGCGATGATCGGCAATGATTGGGACGCCCTGTTGGAACCGGAATTCCGGAAACCGTATTTCCGGGATCTCGTCCGGCGGGTTCAAAACGAATATGCCCAATCCTCTTGTTATCCGCCGATCCACTCCGTCTTCAACGCCCTGCGGGAAACCGCCTTCGAAGCGGTGAAGGTCGTTCTCCTCGGACAGGATCCCTATCATCAACCCGGTCAAGCGATGGGATTGTGCTTTTCCGTACCCGACGGGGTACCGCTTCCCCCTTCCCTGGACAATATTTTCACCGAATTGACGGCGGACCTGGGGGTTCCCCGTCCGCTCTCCGGTGACCTGACGCGTTGGGCCAAGCGCGGGGTATTATTGCTGAACACCATCCTGTCGGTCCGCCGCGGGGCGCCGCTGTCGCATCAGGGATGGGGCTGGGAAACCTTCACGGATCATATCCTTTCGCTGTTGAATGAAAAACCCGGGCCGCTCGTCTTTGTTCTGTGGGGATCGCAAGCCCGATCCAAGAAAGCCCTGCTGACCCATCCCGATCATTTGATCATCGAAAACGTCCATCCTTCGCCGTTGTCGGCCTACCGGGGCTTTTTCGGATCCAAGCCTTTTTCGCAAATCAATGCCTATTTATCCGCACATAGTGCGGACCCGATCGATTTCGACCTCACCCGATAAGGACGGAACTCATCCATGCCGAAAACCAAACTGCGTACGTTGACGACGATCGCGATGCTCATCGCGATCGGCATCGTTTTGGCGGAAATCGTGCAGATTTCCTATCCTCCGCAAAGCCCGACGTTCATCCGCTTTTCTTTGGGCTATTTGACGATCATCCTCGTGGGCATTCTCTTCGGACCCGTGTACGGGACCATCGCCGGGGCCATCCAAGACATTTTAGGCTTTTATGTAGCCACGTTGTTATCCGGGGTACTGCCTTGGGTTTCCGCTCCCGGAGCCTTTTTCATCGGATACACGCTCAATGCCATGCTCTACGGATTGCTGCCGGGACTCTTGTTCCGAAAAACGTTTGCCAACGAAGAACGAGTCTATGCCGTCCTGTCATGGATTCTGTCCATCGCGATGCTGGTGGGGTCGATGGTTTTTCTGTTCCGTATCGACCTGATACGGGCGAGTTATCTCGGGCTTTCCGAAAAAACGACGATTGCCGTGATTTCGGTGATCGTTGCGTTGATGATGAATGTGCTCATGTTTATTTTGGGAAAAAAGCCGAAGGCATCGCGACCGCCGTTCAAAATGCTGTTCTCGCTTACGATTCTTTATATCGTGACCTCCCTCGTCCTTACCCCGATTTGGATCGTCTACTTTTACCTGGGGCACTTTTCCACGGATACGTTCGTATCCTTCTGGGTGCTTTTACCGATTCGAATCGTGAAAATGCCGATGGACATTCTATTGTACTTATCTGTGCTCCCGCGCTTGCTCCGACTGTCCAAAACCGCTCTCGGTCGAGAACCTGAAGCGGAATAAAACGAAAAAAAAGGAGAACCCCGATGAACGGCGGTTCTCCTTTTTGCTTGTTTTTAGAACTCAATCAATTTGACTTCTCCGGGACCCAGGTCCGCCCAGAGGTTACCTTCCTGCGTGAATTGACGGAATTCCCGTCCCATTTCGTATGTGGAATACACGAGACGACCTTCGACCGAGGGGTTTTTGGCTTTCTCCCGGAGGACCTTGAGCGAGGCGGTGCAGTGAATACCCGCCTGGTAATTCGCGTTAGCCAGCAATACCAGGCATTTTCCGGTTTTGCGGTTGAAATAGCCGGCCCCGATGGCGGGAGTGTCAAATTCTTCGAAGTAGACGGGAACGTAGGCGTTCAAGTCCGTGAGTTCATTCAACCAACGGGCGCGGATGTCCTTGGCTCCGTCCAGATGATCGGCCAATTCCCAGCGGTTTTCGTTCAGGTAATGGAAAGCGTATTTGTCGAACAAGGCGAGTTTTCCGTAAAACAAGTCGCCTTTCGGAAGATTGAACTTGTCTTTTTCCGTGCAGTCCACGCCGGTGTTCATCGGTTGCGTTTCGTACACTTCCTGGCCGGAGTTGACGAACGGAACCAAATTGGGAAGGAAGAAGTTCATCACCGTCGTCATACGGGCAAGGATCCGTCCACCTTCGCGTCCGGCGATGCGGGCGGTGTCATGGGTTTCCGCACAGGCGAACATCGGAAGAGCGATATCCTGAGCGCCGTAAACGAATTTATGCAGTTTCTTTTCCCAGATCCGGGGTTCCATCCAAAAACCGTTTCCGATGATGATATTGTATCCCAGGGCTTGGGCGATCGGAGCGTTGTCGGTATCGAGTTCCTCCGCAATGAAGGCAAAGTCGGGATCGACCGCCTTGGCGCGTCCGATGATCCCATCCAGCAGGTCTTTGGGCAACGCATGTCCCATGTCGATGCGGGCTCCGTCGATGCCGAAGCGGGTTTGATAGAAGGGAATGATACCCGTTAAGGTATCCCAAAGGGGTTGATTGGGAACCAATCCCGGATGCAAATTGCATTTGATGGTGTCAAAGAGAATATACGGGGGAATATCCGGATGATCCAAATAACCGACCGTGTCCTGTGGGTGATCGAGATACATCCGGAAGAACGTGACATCGGTCCAGGGCGGTTGAACGTCATTGATGTGATCGGAGAAAGCGGGAGCGATTTTCAAACCGAAGCGCTTCTCGATTTCGCCGACGAAATCGACGGGATTCTCTTGAATCAACGTTTCCCATTTTTTGGGGTTTTGGATTCTGGGATTGAATTGAAACATGCGGATATGACGTTTGACGTCATCGGACGCATAGACCTGCGGCATATATTCCGCGGTCGGGGGAAGCGTATTTTCCAAGCCGTCGACGTAAGGAACTTTGTATTGGTCGAACTCGCTCGCCTTGATCCAGTAGAACCAATCGGGATGATCCTTGATCAAATCGTTTTCCACCGCATTTGTGCGGGGGATAATGTCGATGATCACCCGCATGCCCAGGATATGACACGCTTCGACAAAGGCCTGAAACTCCTCTTCGACTTTCATCGCCGTGCCCGTCATCGGATCTTTCAGGCTCGGATCGAGATCGAAGAAGGAGGCCACCCCATACGGAGATCCCAGTTCGCCCTTTTTGTCCTTCAAGGAGAAGCGGGAAATCGGAAGCATGTATACGGTGTCGATTCCCAACTTTTTCCAAAACGGCAACAGCGCCATCGTTTTGACAAAAGTCCCCGTTTCCTTCATTCCGTCGAAATTGGACAGATCGAGGGAATGGGACCGATCGTGGTCCCACGCGGACGAAGTGCGGATCATCGTGGAATAAAGGGCGGAGCGGCGGATCCAATCGCCGCCGATATGCCCTTTGGGCACTTTGGCTCCCAGAGTCTTGCTGAGGGATTGGCCATAGTTGTTTCCCTCTTTCCGATGAGAGAGGATCACTTTCTCGATGACGCGGGAATAGAAGCGATACGGATTCACCAAAAGTTCGCCGGAAGGGAGTTTCCGCATCTCCGGTCCATCGTAATCCCACGCGTTCCAAAGATCGGGAACGACATAGTTGATCACACCCCGGGAAATGCGGTCGTTCAATATTTTGTGAAGTTTCAAAAGTTTGCTGGAAGACATAACGGTCACCTCGATTTTATCATATCATATCCTTCCGTTCTTGTGTCAAACTTCCATGTGTAAATGCTTACAACCTTGTCATTCCGCTTTCTTTCAAACCGGTTTTGGAGTATAATGGAAAAGGAAGGTGTGAAAATGAAAAAACCTGTTGCCCTCATCATAATGGACGGTGTCGGATTGGGAAAACCCGGTCCCGACAACGCTTATGAGCTCGCCAAAAAACCCCATCTGGACTTATTGTTTTCCGAGTTTCCTCACACGGCCATCGAAGCCTCCGGGGAAGCGGTCGGTTTGCCCGAAGGGCAAATGGGAAACAGCGAAGTCGGCCATCTGAACATCGGGGCCGGCCGGGTGGTGTATCAATCCCTGACCCGCGTCAACATTTCCGTCAAAGACGGGTCTTTCGCGCAAAATCCCGCGTTTCAGGAAGCTTTCGCCCATGTGCATCGTCATCATTCGAAATTGCACATTTTCGGTCTTCTCTCCGACGGAGGGGTCCACTCCCACATCACCCACATCAAAAAATTGTTTGAAATTGCCAAAGACAACGGCATTGAACAAACTTACATGCACGCTTTTCTCGACGGAAGGGACGTTCCCCCGAAATCGGGAGCGGATTTCATTCGCGATTTGGAAGCCGACATGGCAGCCAAGAATTACGGAAAAATCGCTACCGTTCACGGCCGATATTATGCGATGGACCGCGATAAAAACTGGAACCGGATTCAAATTTCCTATGATCTGATGTCTTTCGGAAAAGGGCAGAAAGCCCTATCCGCCGTCGCCGGAGTCGAAGCGTCCTACGCCAACAATGTCACCGATGAGTTCGTTTATCCCTTCCTTGTCGACGAAGCCGGGTTGATCGAATCCAACGATGCCATCATTTTTGCCAACTTTCGCCCGGACCGGGCCATCGAGATCGGAACGGCTTATTCCAATCCTGAAGCCTCTCCCGTCAACACCGCAAACGGTCCCCGGAACGTCTTCTTCGTATCGATGATGAAATATGCCGATTCGGTCAAAGGACCGTTGGCATTCGAATTGCAAAGCCTGGACCGGATGTTTGGCGATTACTTGGCCGAACTCGGTTTGCGACAACTGCGGATCGCCGAAACCGAAAAATACGCCCATGTGACTTTCTTTTTCGACGGCGGCGTCGACAAAGAAATCCCGGGAGCCACCCGTGTTTTGATTCCTTCACCCAAAGTCGCCACCTATGACCTCAAACCCGAGATGAGCGCTTATGCCATCACCGATGCGGTCTTGGAAGAAATCGAATCGCATAAACATGATGTCATCATCCTCAATTTCGCCAACGGCGACATGGTCGGTCACACCGGTGTGATTCCCGCCGCCATCAAAGCGGTGGAAACCGTGGACGAGTGTGTCGGTCGCGTCGTCGACAAGATTTCCGAAGTCGGAGGAATCTCGATCATCACGGCCGACCACGGCAACTGCGAAAAAATGCTTGATGAGAACAATCAACCCTTTACCGCCCATACCACTAATCCCGTTCCGGTCCTCATCACCCAACGTGGTTTGGTTCTGCGGAGCAACGGTACCTTGGGCGATTTGGCACCCACGATGCTCGATCTTCTGGGATTGCCCCAACCTCCGGAAATGACCGGAACTTCCCTGATCGTCCCCAAAGCTTGATTTTGGCACCAACAACCTCTCAATGGCTCGAACAGAGAATTAAAAAAATAGAAGTAACTAAAAAAAAGGAGTGTATCAACCATGCCAAACATCACCAGTATCCACGCAAGAGAAGTATTGGACTCCCGCGGAAATCCGACCGTTGAAGTCGAAATTTACACCGAATCGGGTGCATTCGGACGGGCAATCGTCCCCTCCGGTGCTTCCACCGGTGAACACGAAGCCATCGAACTCCGTGATGGCGACAAAGCCCGTTACTTGGGCAAAGGCGTTCTCAAAGCGGTGAGAAACGTCAATGAAATCATCGCTCCCGCTTTGATCGGTTATGACGTCACGATGCAGACCTATCTGGACAAAATGATGATCGAACTCGACGGAACCCCGAACAAATCGAAACTCGGCGCCAACGCCATTCTCGGCGTTTCCCTGGCCATTGCCCGCGCCGCCTCCGATTTCGTCGGACTGCCCCTGTACGCGTATCTGGGGGGCGTCAATGCCAAACTGCTCCCGACCCCGATGATGAACATCATCAACGGCGGATCGCACGCCGACAACAACCTCGACTTTCAGGAATACATGATCATCCCCGCCGGCGCTCCTTCCTTCCATGAAGCCCTGCGGATGGGATCGGAAGTCTTCCATGCCCTGCAAAAAGTACTCAAAGGCAAAGGCTACGCCACCGGCGTCGGCGACGAAGGCGGATTCTCTCCCGACCTCAAGAACAACGAAGAAGGCCTGCAATTGATCGTGGAAGCGATCACCAAAGCCGGTTTTGTTCCCGGAAAAGACGTTTTCATCGGTATGGACGTTGCGGCTTCCGAATTCTATGACAAAGAAAAGAAGAAATACGTTTTGGACGGCGAAGGCGGAAAAGAACTCAATAGCAAAGAACTCGCCGACCTCTACGCCGAATTCGTCGAAAAATACCCGATCCTTTCGATTGAAGACGGACTCGATGAGAACGATTGGGAAGGCTGGGCCATCCTGACGAAGAAATTGGGCAAGAAGATTCAACTCGTCGGCGATGACATCTTCGTCACCAACCCCGCCATCATTGCCAAGGCGATCGAAAAAGGGATTTCCAACTCGGTTCTGATCAAGGTCAACCAAATCGGCACTCTGACCGAAACCTTGGATGCCATCGAAATGACGAAGAACGCGGGATTCACCCCCGTCGTCTCCCACCGTTCCGGTGAAACCGAAGACACCACGATCGCCGACATCGTCGTCGCGACCAACGGCGGACAGATCAAAACCGGTTCCGCTTCTCGGACCGATCGCATCGCCAAATACAATCAACTTCTCCGCATCGAAGAAGAACTCGGCGAGGTCGCCAGATTCGCCGGTTTGAAACCGTTCGGAGCCTTCCACAAGTAGTTTTACCCCGATAAAAATGATGCTTTTGGGTCTTCCAAAAGCATTTTTTTATGGTATAATAATAAGGGCGCTGAGTTTTACGGAACCGCTTTGGCTCAGTCTTGCGGTTCGTGGAAGGAGGATTCTTCATGGGTTGGTTGGATTGGCTCTTGATGGTTGTGGCGGTTTTGTTGATCGCCTTAGTGATGATTCAAGAATCGAAAGATGACGTGAAAAACACCTTCTCGGGTGAAAAATCCGAGTTGTTCAAAAACCAGAAACAAAGAGGACCGGAGTTGTTTTTTGCGAGAGCGACGATGGTCATGTCGGTGGTTTTTGCGGTCATGGCGATCTTGGCATTGATCAGGTAGAGACACGAAAGACACAACCCCATGTTGTGTCTTTTTTTGTTCTTTGCGCAGAAAGAAGTGAGAAAAATGAAAGAACGGATTTTACAATGGATCCGACAAGAACGATATCAACCGACCGATGCTTCCGGAATCGCCGTGGCGATGGGGGCGGTTTCGGCCAAGGAGGTCCAAGAGGTTTACAAAACCCTTGGACAACTGGAAGAAGAAGGGTTGATCGGACGGAACCGCAAAGATAAATTCAATACGGTGGAACGCCTCGGCTATGTCCGGGGACTTTTGGATCTCAAACGCGGAGGCTTCGGTTTCTTGATCGTCGAAGGCACCGAAAAAACCCCCGACATCTTCATCCCTCGCGACCGCATCGGCGATGCGATGGATGGCGACACCTGCTTGGTAAAGATCACCAAGCGGACGGATTACGGAAAAGTCGAGGGGGAGATCGTCGTTGTTTTGCGGCGACACCTCGAATTCGTCGTGGGGGAATATTTTCAAGGGGCGATTTTCCCGAAAAACGAGATTCGGGACGTTCTGTTCAAGGTTTCGCCCAAAAATCGCAAGGGATTGGCCGACCATGTGATGGTCAAGGCCAAAATCGTTCGTTACAGTCCGACCCGGATTTTGGATTGTGTCGTCACCGAAGTCCTCGGCGACGCGATGGCACCCGGGATCGAAATCTTGGAAGCCATCGCCCAATACGGATTGGAGACCGAATTTCCCGAAGAAGTCCTCCAGGCCGTGGCTCAGATTCCCGATCATGTTCTTTTTGATGAATACCGTGGGCGCGAGGATTTACGTCCAGCTTTGATTTTCACGATTGACGGCGAAGACACCAAAGACATCGACGATGCAATCCAACTGGAGATTCTACCCAACGGCAATCGCTTGCTCGGGGTTCACATCGCCGACGTTTCCCATTATGTCCGCGAAGGTACCCCACTCGATCAAGATGCGCTTCGCCGCGGAACGTCCGTTTATTTAGCGGATCGGGTAATTCCGATGCTTCCCAAAGCCCTGTCCAACGGGATTTGTTCGTTGAACCCGCAGGTGGATCGCCTGACGATCAGCTGCGAAATGGAGATCGATGCCCAAGGACAGGTCGTGAACCACCGCATCTTCCCTTCCGTCATTCGCAGTCGTTACCAAATGACCTATACCAACGTCAATCGGATTCTCGCCGGCGAACCGGAAATTCAACAGAAGTATCCCGATCTCGTCGCTCCGGCGATGGAAATGCAGAAACTGGCCAAAACTCTCTATGATCTGCGAACCGAAAAAGGGTCGATCAACTTCGACACCGTCGAACCGAAATTGATCCTGGACCCCGAAGGCAACGTCTTGGACATTCAAATCAAACCCCGGGGCATCGCCGAAGGCATCATCGAAGAATTCATGCTAATGGCGAACCAGACGGTCGCCGCGCATTTCATGCGTGCCGACCTGCCGTTCCTTTACCGGATCCACGAGACCCCCGATGTCGACAAACTCGCCGCGCTCTTCAAAATGGCGAAAGAAGTCGGCTGCCAAGTTCGGATTCCGAAAACCATTCGCCCGCAGGATCTTCAGAAATTGCTCGCGGACGTCGAAGGTTCCACCTTCGAAAAGGTCATCAACATGATGATGTTGAGATCGATGGCCAAAGCCCGGTATTCTCCCGATAATCTCGGTCATTACGGGTTGGCCTTCGTCGATTACACGCACTTCACCTCCCCAATCCGTCGCTATCCGGACACCACCGTTCACCGTTTGATTCGGACCTATTTGTTTGAAAAACGGACGGATGCGCGGACCCTGGAACATTTCCGGACGGTGCTTCCGGACATTGCCTTACAGACGTCCCAATGCGAACGAACGGCCATGTTGTGCGAACGCGAAGTCATGGACATGAAAAAAGCCCAGTTTATGACGACAAAAGTGGGCTCAGAATTTGATGGGGTCGTTTCGACCTTGACCAAGTTTGGCATGTTCGTCGAATTGCCCAACACCGTGGAGGGTTTGGTCCACATTTCTTCGTTCCCGGAAGCCATGGAATTTCTCGAGGACAAAATGATTTACCTTGGTATTTCCTCACGGAAAGAGTATACTATAGGTATGGTGGTCAAGGTCCGATTGATCGCCGCGGATCCCCTCCGCGGTCGCATTGATTTCGTTCTTGCCTGAAGGGGTGATTCCGCTTGGACAACATGAAAATCATCGCCCATAACAAGAAAGTGGTGCACGAATACTTCATTTTGGATTCTTGGGAATGCGGAATCGTGCTCACGGGAACCGAAATCAAATCGATCCGAGCCGGAAAAGTGGCCATCAGCGATTCCTATGCCCGCGTCAAGGATCGGGAGTTATTTCTTGTGAATATGAACATTTCCAAATATGCCATGGGAAATCTGTTCAACCACGAAGAAACCCGAGAAAGAAAACTGTTGATGAAGAAACACGACATCATCAGGTTGGGACTGAAGTTGAAACAAGAAGGAACGACGTTGATTCCTACGAAAGTCTATCTGAAGGAAGGGCTTTGCAAAGTAGAAATCGCCCTTTGCAAAGGCAAAAAGCTTTATGACAAACGCGATGACGCCAAAGAAGCGGATCAAAAACGCCGAATGGACAAAGTCATCAAGAACTTTTCCTCTGACTGAGGATCCCCGCCCATGATTGGGTGGATACTATGGGGCTGTTCCGGATTCGACAGGATGGGTGGAGTTTGGCAAGCATGCGATCGGCGGATCTCAAACGCAAAAAACAATAAACACCAACAACAATTTCGCTTTCGCCGCCTAAGAATAGGTAGCGGGGTCCTCCCATCCAGCCTGCGGGATTCGGGGACCTCCAGCTAGCAGGATAGCAAAACGGGTCGCCACCTTAGGCTCGTTCGCGAAATCAATAAGGTTGGTCGCCGGCCGGTGGGTTCACTGGCTCGCCGAGCGACGAGATCTCCCAGCGAACTAAGCATGTAGAAACCCAAATAGCCCCCCGTTTTGGACGGGAGTTCAAATCTCCCCAGCTCCACCATATTCAAAGCATAGGTTTGATACAACCGTATCAGACCTTTTTTGTTTGCAGAAAGGGAGATCTTTCCCTATCTGCCAATTTCCGAATCAATATTTTGAGTCAAAAACTGAGCCTTATCTAGTCTGTATTCCAAATGTCAGCTAACCTTTTAACGATTACACAACCATTTACACGATTACCTAACAATTTAACGATTACCCCGGCTGTCCAATGTAACGATATCGGGACTACAGTATAGATCACATTTTCGAGCGAGGACAACTGATTACCAGATTCTGCAAATCATATTCGCAAAGAAAACCATATCCTCTGGCTGTATTGATTTGACAAAAAGAAACGATTAAAAGCAAAAAATGATAATATAAATAATAAATTTTATCAAAATCAATAGAAATTGTTGACCCAAAGTGATAACATATGATTAAAAATGATTGCATGATGAAATGAAGGGAGTTTTCAAAATGGAGTTTAAAGATAGACTCGTTTTTGCTCGTGCTAAGCTAGATTTAAGCCAGGCAGAATTAGCGAAACAATTAAAAGTCTCCTTACCAACCATTTCAAGATGGGAAAATGGTAAAGTTAATCCTACAAAAAAAGCAATCGTAGTTTTTTCGCAGTTTT
>JAKLGB010000042.1 GCA_022710895.1 Bacillota bacterium | reverse complement strand
CCAAACGCCGAAGGGAGGCTTCGATCCCGCCCAGAACGATTGCGGCTTTCGGATCAAGAGAACGGATCACGTTGGAATACCGGATCAGCGCCCGATCCGGGCGTTTTCCCGGGAGACCTCCGGGGGTATAGGTGTCGGTCGTCCGCTTGTGTTTGGCGACCGAATAGTGATTGACCATCGAATCGATGACCCCACTGTTGACCAACCAGGCCAAGCGCGGTTTCCCGAATTCCAGGAAAGACTGAGGTTGGGAAATGTCGGGTTGAGAAAGGATGCAGACACGGTAACCGAACTTTTCGAGCCAGCGGGAAATCAAGGCCACCCCGAAAGACGGGTGATCGCAATAGGCATCACCCGTGACAAAAACAAAGTCCGGGCGTTCGATGCCCGCGGTCTTCATTTCCTGATGATTGATGGGTAGAAACGGCATAATTCACCTTCCGACGGTTTTGACCATCGCACGCAATTCTTTTCGTAAAATACGGTAGTCGGGGACGAACGATTCCAAAAGTCGATAGAACCGGGGTCCATGATCGGGAACACGCAGATGACAGAGTTCGTGCAGGAGCACGGCTTCGAGATAACGACGGTCGAATCGACCGAGAACGGTGTTGAGTTTGATGATTCTGCGCACCGTCTGGCAACTGCCCAGGCGACTGGTCATCCGTTGGGTTTTATACGTGATTCCCTGCAGATTCCAGCCGTCCGCCGATGGCAGATTCCGTTTTGCCAACAGCGTTGGGATTTCTTGGAGGATTAAATGACCGAAGAACCATTCCAAAGCCTCCGCATCGGGTTTTCCCGACCCGTCGACGGGCAGACGGAGGATTCCTTCTTTCATTTCCGGTTGACTTCGTCCGGGTTCGGCGACGCACGGAATCCGGATTCCCCAGACCGGAACCGCATCTCCCACCTCCGGAGACGGGGCGGAGAGTGAATCGAATCGGGCCAGGAGACGATCGCCAACTTGAACAAGAAATGCTTCGGCCTCGGCGAGGCGGGTATGCTTGGGAGCGGTGACTTGGATGTATCCTTCCGGTTTGACCCGCGCATAAAGATGGCGGATGTTTTTGCGAATCAGGATCCATGGGACTTCCCGATTCCGAAGGCGCAGAGTATTCATCGGCGATGCACGAGGAATCGCAAGAGGAACCTCGTGGTCTTATCGGCGATCGCCTGGGACAGGGTTTGATAATCTTCCACTTGACCCGGGGCGTCGACAATATCGGAAATGCCCCGCAAAATCACGAAGGGAACACCGAAATGGCGGGCGGTGACCGCTACGGCCATTCCTTCCATCTCACAGGCGACCACGTGAGGAAGTTGACGGCGGATCGGTTCGAGGAGGGCGGCGGAAGTGACGAATTGATCGCCGGAAACGATCGTTCCCGTGCGATAGGCGATTCCCTCTTCGCTTAAGATGGCTTCGGCTTCTTGAATCAACCGCGGGTCGGCAGGGACGGATAACGGTTCTCCCTCCATTTGACCGAACGGTAATTCGGGATCCACGGGGCGCAAGTCGACATCGGAGTAAGCGACATCGGAAGAGACCACGATTTCACCGGAGCGCGTGGGCAACACCCCCCCGGCGATGCCGGTATTGATCAGGCACTCGACGGAAAATCGATGGAGAAGCAATGCGGTCGTGACCGCAGCGTTGACTTTTCCGATGCCGGAACGGGCTAAGACGACGGGAATGGTGCCGATGCGGCCCACAAAAAAGGTTTTGTCCGCTATTTCCAGCGTTTCGGTCGGTTCCAAGGCAGCACGCAAGACTGCGAGTTCCTTGTCCATGGCGGCGATGATGGCGATCATGGGTATCCCTCCTGAAAAACAAAAAGGAGAAAATCGCGAAATTTTCTCTTTTTGGTTGATGGCGATTATTTAATGTCGAGGATTTCGATTTTGATTTCGTTGCCGGTTTCGGCTTTGTAGGTGACCTTAGCGCCTTTTTTGAGACCGATGATCGCTTTTCCGATCGGAGATTCGTTGGAAATCTTGCCCGCCAAGGGATTGGCTTCGAGATGGCCGACGATCGTGAACTCCCGGACACTCCCGGCAGCGAGGAATTTGATCGAGACCGTTTTACCGATCGAAACCGCCTTGGAATTGCTTTCCTTGATGATTTCGGCGTGTTTCAGGATGTTCTCGATTTCTTTGATGCGGGCTTCGATCCGCGCTTGTTCCTCACGGGCGGCGTCGTAATCGGCGTTTTCGGACAGATCCCCCTGAGCCCGGGCATCCCGGAGGGCTTCAAGGTTTTTCTTCCGGTCGACGTCCTTGAGCTGTTCGAGTTCCTGCTCCAATTTTTGATAACCGGCTTCGGTCAATTTAAAGGTATTTTCCATGATGAATCGCTCCTTCGAGAGAATTGCTTCTCATTATATCACATTTGTTTGTTTTTGTATTATATCACATATTATTTGTTCAGGATAGTCAAAATTTTGGATTTGATGATGTCCACCGCCACATCGTGGCTGGTGTCGTTGGGGATGATGATGTCCGCATAGCGTTTCGTCGGTTTGACGAATTCGTGGAACATCGGTTTGACGGTCGTCAAATATTGCGAGATGACGTTATCCAAGGTTCTTCCGCGTTCTTCGATGTCCCGTTTCAGACGGCGGATGAACCGCAGGTCGTCGTCGGCCTCCACAAAGATCTTGATGTCCGCCAACCCGCGGATGCGGGGATCCTCGAGGACGAGAATGCCTTCGAGAATGATGATTTTGGCCGGTTTGACGACCTCCGTCGCTTCCGCCCGCGTCAGGTGGACGAAATCATAAGTGGGCTTCCGGATTTCTTTTCCCGCCAAAAGTCCTTCGAGATGATGAAAGAACAAATCCGAATCCAGGGCGAACGGATGATCATAATTGACCTTCCGGCGTTCTTCCATCGACAAGTTTTTTTGGTCCTTGTAATAGTCGTCATGTTTGATCACGACGATCTCATAGTTGGGCAGGTTTTTGGTAATTTTCTCGACGACGGTGGTCTTTCCCGAGGAAGACCCGCCGGCCACGGCGATGACTAACGGTTTGTCCATTTCAGTTCACCTTCCTAAACATATCCAGCGGTTCGACCGGCCAAGGCACGGACATCCGCAGCATTTCTTGAGGATGAGAAGCACGTTCGATCGCCATTCCCTCGGCGTCCCGCAGATCGATCAAGCGAAACTGTCGGAGTTCGCCCGCAGGGGAAAAGTGTTCGAGGAGATCACCGATCGAAAACACGTTGCGTTGGCTGACGGTCGCCATTCCTAAGGAGGGATCATACCCTTCGACGATCGCCACGAACGACTGAGAGGGTTTCGGAGCTCCGGGATCGGAGAGTTGCTGCTCGGGTCCCGGAATCCCTTCGAAAAATCCGGGTCCCGTCGGGCGGTTCTCGCCCCGGGCCAACAACGAATCATAAGTATCCAACGCCAGGAGACGACCCGCCATGACATCATCGATCAGTCGACGGTAGACCGAAACGACGGTGGCCACATAATGGGGGGATTTCATCCGACCTTCGATTTTCAAAGAAGCGACCCCCATGGCGCATAAAGCGGGGATAAATCGCACGGCCTGAAGGTCCTTCGCTCCCAAGGAAAAGGCCGGTGCTCCAAGGAGCGGATCTTCCCCGCGGACCAATGAATAGGTCCACCGGCAACTGTGGGCGCAGCCACCGCGATTGGCGTCGCGGCCGGTCATTTCGTTGGAAAGCGTGCAGCGTCCGGAGTAGGAGGAACACATTCCCCCATGGATGAACACTTCACATTCAATGGGGCTTTGGGCGACGATCTCGGCGATTTCTCCGAGATCCAGTTCGCGAGCCAGCACGATCCGACGGATCCCCGTTTTGGCCCAAAACCGGACGGTTTCGAGGTTGGTAACCGATTGTTGGGTGGATAGATGGAAACTCATGCGCGGATGGGTCGAAGCTTCGGCGACCGCAGCCGGAGCGGTGACGATCACCCCGTCGATGCCGATGTCATCCAAAGAATCCAAATAATCACGCAATCCAAGAAGATCTTCTTCGCGAAAGACGGCGTTGACCGTCACGTAGACTTTTTTGCCCAACGAGTGGGCATAGAGAACCCCTTCCCGGATGGAATCGAGGGGAAAAACGGCGGTTCTGGATCGTAAAGAATAAGGTTGTCCGCCGAGATAAACGGCGTCCGCCCCGTATCGTAAAGCGATTCGCAATCGTTCCAAATCTCCCGCCGGTGCGAGCAATTCCGGTCGTCTCATGGGCGGATCCCTCCCGCATTCGCGGGGACAGGAGCCCCCTTGGGAAGATATCCGGAACCGAAATCCCGCCAGAAGGCGGCTTCAAGCCGGGGGTCGGCATACGCCGCCAAAGCGGCTTCATATTCCGCATCGGAGAGGAAAAGTCGATCCAGAAAGGCATCGGACAACAGCGAACTGTGGGACCGTAAAGCGGCGAAACTTTCGCGTTTTCTCGCGGAAAAAACATGGGTTCCGGCATCGTCCTCCCAAATCGGCAGACGTTGACCGGGACGTGTTTCTTCTTCCAGACGCCATTCCGAGTTCTGAATCCCCTCGCGCTTCTCGATTCCCAAACGCATCAGATGATTCGTCAGCAGGCGGCGGCGCGAATAAAAAAGATCGAGATGTCCGTGCGCAAATACCGATATCTCCAAACCGGCGGCGACCCGCGCCAGGTCTGCCCATTCTTCGGGATTCAAAGTCGAAGAAAGCGTGATTCCTTTGAGCCCCGCCGAACGGAAAAATGCAATATCACGGGAGTTGGTATTCAAGGTCACGGGACGGTAAATCACCCGATCGGATAATCCGTAAGCCCGAGCTCGCTCGAGGACGGCGAGATCGAAGGCCACGATGGCATCGGGGGGTTGGGGGACCATGGCTTGCAAGAAGGTTTCCAACAACGGCAGATCCTTGCCGTGGATCATTTGATTCAGTCCGACGTAAAGAAACCCTCCTTCGGTCCGGCAGCGCCGGATGAACCCTTGGATTTCCTCAAACGAGAAGGTCGATGGGGTTAGGCCGGACAAGCCGGTGGGGTGGACCAAAAAAACATCCGCTCCCAGCGCGGAGAAACGGAGTTTTTCACTCCAATCGCGGAGTGTGACCACCAAGCGCATCGGCATCCCTCCTATCATTCCGGACCTTCGGATTTTTCGATTTCGAATAAAGGAAAAGAGTAATTAAAAATTACTCTTCGTCCGTTTCCGATTCGTCGTCTGTTTCTTCGTTTTCTTCATCCTCTTCTTCGTCATCCCCGTCTTCTTGATCTTCGAGGAAACTTTCGAGGACTTCTTCGATGAGGTCCCATTCTTCGTCGGTTTCGACTTGGAACAGTTTGCCCTCGTCACCGTCGTCGGGGTTAAAACTGGCGGCGTAGTATTCGCCGGATTCGTCGCCGACGATTTGATAGACTACATAGGATTTCTCATATTCGTCGGAGTCAAAGGTGAGGATGATGTTGCATTCGATGTCCTTGCCGTTCTCATCGGTGACGATCAATTTTTCGGTATCGTGTTCCATGGAATTTTTCTCACTTTCTGCTATCGAGATAGCTTTGCAAAATGACGGTGGCCGCCAATCTGTCGACATGTTCTTTGCGTTTGTTACGGGAAACATTGGCGGAGATCATCACTTGATTGACCATCCGGGAAGTCAAACGTTCGTCCCATAGGACGATGGGAACGTTCGCACGTTCCTTGAGGCCATCCCGGAAGGCTTCCGAGACTTTTCCTTGGGAACCGATCGACCCATCCATGTTTTTGGGGTATCCGAGGACGACCAAACCCACTTTATTATTATCGATAAATCGGGCGATATAGTCAAGGGGAATGACGAAATTATTTTCCGGGAACAAGAAGGTTTCCACTCCGCAGGCGATGATCCCCGAAGGATCCGACAAAGCGATTCCGAGGGTTTTTGAACCCAAGTCCAACCCGAGGATCTTCATGCGAGGATCTCCCGGATCGCCGATAACGCGGCTTCGAGGCGGGAAAGATCTTTGGCTCCGGCTTGGGCGAAGTCGGGACGTCCGCCGCCGTTTCCGCCACACAGTTCCGCCGCTTTTTTCACCAATTGTCCGCAATGGACGGCGGGGTTCCCGCTTTTGGCGAGGAAAGTCACTTTGCCGTCTTTGACCCCGGCCAGGAAAATCGTTCCTTTGTCGGTCTTGAGCATCAGATTATCCACGAGCAGTTTCAAGGCGGTGAGGTCAAGGTCGTCGATGCGTGCGACGAGTTTGTTGTTTTGGATCCATTCATAATAACGGTCCAAGGAAGAGGTCGTTCGCGTTTCTTTCAGACGCGCGATTTCCTTTTCCAGATCCTTGACGGCTTTTTGCGTCAGCGCAAATTCGTTCCGTTTCGCGATGACGTCCTGATAGGATCCGCGGATCGGGGCGGGAGTGGGGTGGACATATGCAACCGAAAGGTCTTCCGATTGGGCGGAGGCGAGCAGTCCGTCCGCTTTCTTGCGCAGGTTGTCGATTTCCTGTTGGATGCCGGAAAGGGCGGAGGGCATCGCTTCGACACCGACGTTGGTCAAAGCTTCGATGCGGTAGATGCCCGAACCGATCGAGGTAATCCCGCGGATGGCGAAGCGGCCGATGTCGGCCAAATCGTGAACGTGGGTTCCGCCGCACAGATCCAAGGTGTATTTGAGATCGACGGTCCGAACCAGATCGCCGTACTTTTCGCCGAATTCGGCGATGGCTCCCCGGGCCACGGCGGCTTCGATGCCGGTGACGGTGGTCGTCGTCGGATAGGATTCGGCGATCATCGCGCGGACATCGGCTTCCAGATCGAGGATGACCTCATCGGAAATGGCAGCGAAATGGTTGAAGTCGAACCGCAGACCGAAAGGATCGACTTGGCTTCCTTGTTGGGAAACATGCGATCCGAGTCGGTCGCGCAGCGCTTTGAACAGTAAGTGCGTGGCCGAATGATTGTACGCCGTCCGAGCGCGAAGTTCTTCGTCGACTTTGGCAATCACCGGAGCGCCTTCCCGAAGTTCGCCTTCGGTCACCCATTCGATTTTGTGCAGGAACTGCCCATTGGGTAGTTTGGAGACGTCGACGACGCGAGCGGAGAACTTGTCGTTGTAGATCAGACCTTGATCGGCGACTTGCCCGCCCGAGGTCGCGTAGAAGGGCGTCGTCTCCAGCACGAGTCCTTCGGGGAACACTTTGAGAATCTTCGTTTCTGTCACCAAAACGTCATATCCGACGAAAGCGGAGGGCGCCTTGAATTCCAGGTACTCCTCGTTTTGCGATTTCATCGACTGTTGGTCTTTGCGGGCATTCCGGGCGCGTTCTTTCTGTTTTTCCATTTCCGCGCGAAAAGCCGACATGTCGACCTTCAATCCCTTTTCTTCCGCATATTCGACGGTCAGTTCAATGGGGAAACCGTAAGTGTCGTAAAGCAGGAAAGCATCGGCTCCGGACATCATGTTTCCATGGGTGTCGGCCGCCATCTGATGGAATTTCTTCTCTCCGGCCGCCAGGGTTTCGAGAAATTTGGTCTCTTCGGCGTTGATGACGCGACGGACGATGTCTGCCTGTTCGGCCACATTGGGATAATAATCGTTCATCACCGCCGCGACCACGGGGACCAATTCGTCCATGAACGGCCGATCGATCCCGAGTTTCCGACCGTATTTGACGGCGCGGCGCAACAAGCGGCGCAACACATAGCCGCGCCCTTCGTTGGACAAAAGCGCCCCGTCGGCGACGGCGAAGGTGACCGTGCGGATATGATCGGCAATCACCTTGAAAGCCATTTGACCGGAATATTCAACATGAGAGATTTCCGAAATCTTCGCCATGATCGGGGCGAAGAGATCGGTGTCGTAGTTGGTCGGAACCCCTTGAATCACGGCGGCGATCCGTTCCAGGCCGCATCCCGTGTCGATGTTTTTCTTCGGAAGTTCGGGATATTGGTTGCGGGGAAGTCCGGGTTTGGCGTTGTATTGGGAAAAAACGATGTTCCAAATCTCGATGAACCGATCGTTTTCGATGTCATCGCGGATCGCTTCCGGACCGACGGTTCCGTACGCGGGACCGCGATCGAAGAAGATTTCGGTGCAGGGGCCGCAGGGCCCTTCGCCGATTTCCCAGAAGTTGGAGTCTTCGGTGGGAATGATGTGGGAAGGATCGATCCCCATTTTCGTCCATAAGGCGACGGTTTCCCCGTCGTCGGGGTAGACCGTCATGTAGAGACGGTTTTTGTCAAAACCGAACCATTCGGGCGAAGTCAGGAGTTCATATCCCCATTCGATGGCTTCTTTGCGGAAGTATTCCCCGATCGAAAAGTTGCCCAACATCTCGAAAAACGTATGATGGCGGGCGGTTTTTCCGACATTTTCGATGTCGTTGGTGCGGATGCATTTCTGGGCGTTGACGATCCGCGGATTTTTCGGAACGATCGAACCGTCAAAGTATTTCTTCAACGCCGCGACGCCCGCGTTCATCCACAAGAGCGTGGGATCGTCATTGGGGACGAGCGAAGCGCCTTTTTCCACCGAATGACCTTTGCTTTGGAAGAAATCCAACCACATTTGGCGGATTTGGCTGCCGGATAGATATTTCATTGTCATATGACCTCCTGCCCAACGGGCTGAAAAAAATAGAAAATCGTCCTTCTTTAGGAAAGGACGATTCAATCGCGGTACCACCTTTGTTCTAGCGAACTAGCACTCAATGTCCTTAACGCGGAACGACGGATGGGATTGGCATCTCTTGAAAGTGGCTTCGAACCCGGGGGAATCGGTCCCTTTTGCACCGGTGGGGACTCTCTAGACGGCTCCTGGAGGGGTTGTACTTGGCTTTCGCATCGATTTATCTGCATTATACACCAAATCGCGGGGGAATGCAACGGTTTTGGGGCCGCGATTCCCGATTTTAGAGGAAATCCTCGATGGTCAGTCGATCGGCGGGCGGAACGGCGGTTTCTTGGGTCAGCATCGTCTTGAGCAGCGTTTTCCGAGGGTTTTCGATGCCGAGCACTCCGTGACGCAGGGCTTGATATTCGCCGATCATCACCAGTTTGTCTTTGGCGCGGGTGACGGCGGTATACAGCAATTTTCTTTTCAAGAGGATCGATTGACTGCGCAGCAAAGGGAGGATGACGATTTTGTATTCGCTTCCTTGGGCTTTGTGGACGCTGACGGCGTAGGCCAACGTCAGACGGTCGAAATCCTTGACATTGTATTTGACCATGTTTCCGCCGAAATCGACGATCATCTCGCGCTCGTCGAGGATTTCGGCGACGATGCCCAAATCCCCGTTCATCACGCCGTCTTCGGGTTGGTTGACCAATTGCAGAACTTTGTCACGGTAAAAAAAGGTTTTTTCTTTCCCGCGGATGGCGATTGCGGCATTTTCGGCGTTGAAGGTCGATTGCAGGAGATTGTTGACGGCATCGATGCCGGCGGGGCCTTTGTACATCGGAATCAGGACCTGGATGTCTTCCCACAGGTCGTGCCCTTCTTCGATCGCCTCTCGGATGGTTTTCACGATCAAGCCGGGAACGGCGGATTCGTAAGCGCGGTAATACAAGCGGTCCGGATGATTTTGCAAAACGTTTTCGGAAAGGTTTTGGTTGAGGATGTCATAAGCCATGGAAATGATCGAAGAATTCGCGGCCTGGCGATGAATCTTGGTCAACCGGACCACGGGAAAGAGTCCCGATGCGATCAGGTCGGACAAGACCTGTCCGGGACCGACGGAGGGCAGTTGGTTTTCGTCGCCGACGATGACGATTTTGGTTTTGTCCGGAAGGGCGGAAAACAACTGCCTGGCCAGCAGGACATCCATCATCGAAGCTTCATCGATGATCAACAGCCGACAAGGCAGGCGGTTGTGTTCGTCAAAGGTGAAATGACCTTCATAATCGAAGCCCAACAGGCGATGGATGGTTGAGGCTTCCCATCCCGTGGCTTCGAACAAGCGTTTCGCCGCTTTTCCGGTCGGGGCGGCCAGACGAATCGCGCGAAGGACGGTGGGATTTCCTTGGTGAATCTGTCGGAAGATATCGACGATGGCCTTGATGACCGTCGTTTTTCCCGTACCGGGTCCACCGGTCAAAATGACAAACGGATGGCTTAGGGCGGTGATGATCGCTTCGCGTTGATCGGGGGTATAGGTGATGCCGCTCATGGTTTCGGTTTCGGACAGATAGCGTTCCATGCGTTCGGGGGTCAGTCCTTCCGAAAGCGGATCGGAAAACGAGCGCAAGCGTTTCCCGAGGGTCTCTTCGGCCCGAAACAGCCTTGCCAACGACAGCCAGTCGCCGTAAGCGACGATCTTGCCTTCTTCCAATAGGTTTTCCACGGCGGCGCGAATCGTTTCCTCTTCAACGAACCGGTCCTCGCCGGCTCGTAGATAAGCGGCGGCGTATTCCATCAGTTTGCTGCGTTCCAAGACCGTATCGCCGTATTTCGATACATATTCGTCGAGTAAGAAAAACAACACCGCCCGGATCCGCATCGGATCGTCAAAGGCAACGCCGATTTTCAAGCCGATTTCATCGGCTCTACGAAACCCGATGCCTTCGACTTCGTCCATCAAGAGATAGGGATTGTTTTTGATGACGTCGACGGCTTGGTATCCGTAACGGCGGTAAATGCGCATTGCCATTTTCGGAGAAATGTCAAAACCGTAGAGCCAAACCAACGTCGATTCGATCTTCCGGTTCGCCAACAACGCTTCGGGAAGGGTGGTTTTCACGGCTTTGGATAGTTTCGGGACGCGATGCAGAACCGTGGGATCGGCGATGATGAGATCGATGGCATCGGGTCCCAAGACATCGATGATCCGCCCTGCAGTCTTGGGTCCGATGCCTTTGAACAGGTCGCTGGAGAGGTAATCGATGAGGCCGTCGCGGGAGTGGTCCATCTGTCGTTCGTACCGGACGGCGCTATATTGGGTTCCGTATTTCGGATGGTCCTTCATCTCTCCGAAAAATCGATATTTGACTCCGGTTTCCAAAGGAGGAAAAAACCCACAGACGACGATCGTGGGTTCAAAATAAAGCAGGTTGTTTTCGGTGGTGTCGGTGATTTCCACCTTCAGCACCGAGTAGCCGTTTTCTTCGTTGAAAAAGAGGGTGGACTTGAGAATGCCTTCCAAGTAATTCATGGGCAAGTCCTTTCCAGGAAAACCGACTATCGGGACAAAAAGGCCTCGATGTCATCGACTTCCTTGAGGATGTCTTGGGAGAGGTTGCGGGCACCGTCGCGGGTGATGAGGATGTTGTCTTCGATGCGGATGCCGATTTTTTCTTCCGCCACATAAAGACCGGGTTCGATGGTCAAAACCATGCCTTCCCGAAGGGGTTCGTTATAGTTTCCGACGTCATGGACGTCCAACC
>JAKLGB010000041.1:8391-11497 GCA_022710895.1 Bacillota bacterium | reverse complement strand
AGCATTATTACCGCAACGGATTCCAACACATGGAGAAATATGCCTTTCCTTTGCGAATCAAAGATTATTCGGGGTTGCCTCCGTATTATATCGAAACGGCCGAATTCGACTGTCTCCATGACGACGGCGTGATCGCCGCTCGGCGAATGCGCGAACATGGAGTTCCGGTCGAATTGGTGGAAACCCTCGGAACCTATCACGGCTACGATGCCGTCGAATTGAGTCCGGTGACAAAAGAATGCGTCCGCCGGCGGGTAGGGGCCCTGCGGAAAGCGTTTGGGCTTCCGCCTTTGACGGATCGGTAGACCGGAGGCATGACGATTCGGTTGACGAAACGGGAAGCTTTCCGTTTCCTTTTGGAACATCAAGGACTCATCGGGGCGAAGCGTTTCCAAGGAAAAGCGGGGATCTTGTCGTACATCCGGCAGGCGGGATGCATTCAATTCGATCCCGTCGACGTCTGCGGAAAAAACGCCGATCTCACCTTGCAATCGCGTGTGTCGGAGTATCGTCCGCGGATGCTGTGGAATCTGCTATACGAAGATCGGGACCTCATCGATTATTTTGACAAGAACCTCTCGATCCTTCCGATCGAGGATTGGCCGCTGTGCCGGGATGCCGCGGGATGGTTTCTCGAAGACGGGCGTTCCCGTTCCGCCGCGGAAACGGTCCGGGACGAAGTCATCGCCGCCATCCGCACCCGCGGCCCGCTCTGCTCGGCCGATCTCGCCCTAACGGATAAAGTCCCTTGGTTTTGGGCGGACAGTCCGCTGGGCAGGGTGGTTTTGGAATCGCTGTATTATGAAGGCGTCCTCATCATCCATCACAAAGAAGGAACGCGCAAATATTATGCGTTGACCGAGGATCATATTTCCCCCGACCGGGGTTTGAATGCCTCGAAGGCTTCCCGCGAAACCCTGCGCGATTTACGGGTCTTTCGGCGGATCGGCGCCGTCGGGATGTTGTGGAACCGCCGCTCGGACGCGTTTCTTTCGATCGCCGATCTGCATAGTCCCGAGCGAAACCACGTATTCGAGACGCTGGTGAACAACGGATTGATCGTTTCCGCGGAAGTGGAGGGGATGTCCTCTCCCTTATACCTACGAAAATCGGACGAACCCCGGCTCCGCGCCTCGTTGGAACGCCGGTCGGTTCCCGCCCGGGTGGAATTCCTCGCCCCGCTGGACCCGATGATGTGGGATCGCAACCTGATCCGTGAATTGACCGGATTCGATTATACTTGGGAGATTTATACCGTCGAGGCCAAACGGAAGTTCGGATATTATGTGTTGCCTCTGCTCTATGGGGATCGTCTGGTCGGTCGCGTTGAATTCGTCTGCGACCGCAAAAAGCGGATTTTGATCCTCAAGAACCGTTGGCTCGAACCCGGATTTCGTTCTTCGAACCGTTTTGAAACCGCCTTTGCGAAGGCTACCGAACGTTTCCAACACTTCAATGACTGTGACCAAACCGAAGATCGACGCTGCGGTTAAGGAGATGAAAACCATGAATATGTACAATGATTTTGCTTCCTCTTATGATCAAATCTTTCCGGCCGATCCCGAGACGACGGCGTTCTTGCATTCGGTTTTTCCCCGGGGAGCACGTTTGATGGATGTCGGTTGCGGAACCGGAGCCTATGCCGAGGCCATGGGTGAAAAAGGCCATATCGTCGTCGGCGTCGAACCCAATCCGGAGATGTTGGCGATCGCGAACAATCGGCATCGCCGTCCCAATGTCACTTTCGGACCCCAAGGCATCGAAGATTTGGGCGACGAAGAAACCTTCGAAGGGCTCTATTGCATCGGGAACGTCTTGGTTCACCTTCCGACTCAAAAAGCAGTGCTGGAGGGTTTGAAGCGGATGTGGACGGCGATCAAACCCGGAGGGACCCTCGTGGTCCAAATTGTCAATTATGACCGGGTCATCGATCAAAACATTACCTCATTGCCCACGATTCAAGGGGATGACGGGTCTTCCTTGGAACGGACCTATGATCATCGCCGCGACAAAATCGTCTTCACCACCCTCCTCCGAACTCCAAAGCGCGAATATCGGGGCTCGGTGAATTTGTTGCCGCTTCGAGCCCGGAAACTGGAAGCTTTGATGAAAACCGCGGGTTTTGACAAAATCCGGTTCTTCGACGGGTTTTCCAAAAAGCCGTTTTCTCCCCAATCTTCCTTCGCCTTGGTTGCGACGGCGGAAAAATGAGAAGAATGAAACGGAAGAGAAACGTTTTTCTTTCGTTTCCTTTTTTTCTGAACCTTGAAATCGGGACCGCACTCGGGTATACTTAAGTCGGAAAAAAAAAGGGATTCTCCCTTGGGAGGAACACGAAGATGACGGATCTTTTGACCCAAAAAAAACGCAGCGAAACCGGCGTGGTCGTCGGGGCCGTTTTGAGCGCGGTCGGATTCGTCGGGTTTTTGCCTGCGGGGATGGGGTCCCCGATCTTGGTGCTGCCGATGATCGGGCTTTTTTTGGGCGGAGCGATCTTGGCGGGAAGCTCGGCATCCCGTTTTAAGAAAGCGTTTCGGGAATGGAAAACCGACGGGATCCGAAAAGTCCTCCCGCACTTCGGAAGCGATGCTCGCTTTCTGGCGGACCACGGTTTTACCGCCGAACAGGTTTATTCCTCGCTTTTGCTGCGGCGGGCGGATCGGTTTTTCAGCGAAGACATGCTTTCGGGAAGTCTTGGGGACCTGCGGTTTTTGTCCGCAGACGTCAAGCTTCAAGACGTTCGTCACACCGGAAAAACGACGACCGTCGTGACGACCTTTTTGGGAAGAGTATATTTGTTGGACTTTTCCCGCGACTTTCCGACGGATCTGACGGTTTTTCAGCCTTCCTTCGGGCGGGCATGGGGATTCGGTGATTACGGATATCAGACAGTGACATTGGAATCCGTCGATTTCAACCGGGAATTGCTGGTGCTGGCCAAGGATCCCCTCGCCGCCTTTCGTATCCTTACCCCTCCGGTGATGGAACGGTTGATGGCGCTGGACCGGCGGTATGACGACCGCATCGCCCTGTCGATTCAAGGAAGTCGGCTGTGGATCGCCGTGAGAACGGGAAGGGATCATTTTGAGGCTAAATTGTTCCAACC